>CANRHY010000055.1 GCA_947630515.1 uncultured Bacilli bacterium | reverse complement strand
AATACAATTATACATTATTTTTATTTATTTTTAAAGATTTTTTCTACTTTTCTTCACCCCATGAACCCAAAAAATCTTTTAAAGTTTTAGCTACTTCATTTGGTAATATTTCTTTAATTTCCTCTAAAGAAGCTTCTTTCATTCTTTTAAGACTACCAAACTTCTTTAAAAGTTCTTTTTTTCTTACCTCTCCTATACCCTCGACTTCGTCTAATATACTACTTAAACTTCCTTTACTTCTTATTTGTCTATGATAATTTATTGTAAATCTATGAACTTCATCACTTATTCTAGTAAGTAAATAAAATACATTACTTTTTTTATCTATATCATATCTTATTAGAGTATCTCCATCTAATAAGGCAGTTAATGTGTGTTTATCATCTTTTTCTAAACCACATACTTTAATTTTTAAATTCAAACTATTTAATACTTCCATACAAGCTTTAACTTGATTAACTCCACCATCTACAAGTATTAAATCAGGTTTTTTTAAATTATTTAAAAGTACTTTTTGATATCTTCTATATATTACTTCTTTCATTGAAGCTACGTCATCATTTTGTTCTTTTGATATTTTAAATTTTCTATAGTTTTCTTTAGAAGGTAATCCATCTATAAAAGTAACCATACCACTTACTGTAAATGAACCAAAAAGATGAGCATTATCAAATGCTTCTATAGTACTAAAGTTATCTATATTAAGCAAGTTTCTTAACTCTTCTGAAGCTTTAGCATTTCTTTCATTATTTCTATATATCATTTCCATATTATTTTCTAAATTTATTTTAGCATTAGTTTTTGCTAAATCAAATAGACGTTTTTTCTTTCCTTTAGATGCAAATATTACCTTCTTTTCTAATATATCAGAAAGTAATTCAGTATCTAATTCTTTAGGTACAATTATCTCTTTTGGAAGTATATTCTTTTTAGTATAGAAGTTTACTATATAGTACTCTAGTGTTTCTTTTACTTCGTCTATTAAAGGAAATATGTTCTTTTTATCTCCTAAAAGTTTACCATTTCTTAAAAAGAATACAGTAATACTAATATAACCATTATTTACATAATAATTAAAAATATCTCTATTTATTCCATCATTAAGTTCTACTTTTTGTTTTTCAAATACCACACTTATATAATCTAATTCTTTCTTTAAATCAAACGCTACTTCATAATTTAAATTATCTGAATTAATTTTTATTTTCTCTTTTATTTTATTTATTAGTATCTCATCATGTCCATTTAATATAGATATTATTTCATTTTTTAAATCAGTTGTATCTACATTTTTATTTATGCAGTAACCTAAACACTCGCCTATATGATAATATAAGCATTCTTTTTTAGGCATTTTATCACACTTTTTAAGTGGGTATAATCTATTTATTAAATTAACAAGTCTTCTTGCTGCATATGCATTAGGATAAGGACCAAATAAAATTTTATTAGTCTTTTTTACATTAATTTCTCTTCTTACTACTAAACTTGGATATGGGTCACTTTTAAATTCTATATATGGGTATGATTTATCATCTTTAAGAAGTATGTTGTATTTTGGGTCATATTTTTTAATTAAATTAATTTCTAATATAAAAGCTTCAAGTTCACTAGAAGTTACTATATAATCAAAATCTACTATTTCACTTACTAACTTTTTAGTCTTACCTGTAACTCTTCCATTAAAATAACTTTTTAATCTATTCTTAAGAATTTTTGCTTTTCCAACATATATAACTACCCCATTTTTATCTTTCATTTGATAACAACCAGGTAATAGTGGTACTAATGCTAATTTTTCTTTAATCATACTTACTCACCCATTTATATTTATATTTTAATTTATATAGAAGAAAATATGCATTACTTATTAATGCATAAATTTAATTTTTTAGATAAAGTTTGTGTATCAGTTTCTATAAGTAGTTCTATAAACTCTTCTGTTTTACTAGCGTCTACTCCCTCTTTAAGTAAATAATCTGTTACTTTTAATATCTTTTTTAATTTCTTTCTTTCCTTATTTGACAAACTTTCTACATATTCTTCTAAATCCATAATTACACTTCCTAACAATTTATATTTTATACCTCTTTATATATTTTGTCAAAAGAAAAAGACACTTAATATGCCTTATAACTTTAAAGATTTTGATTTTTCTTTTCTAAATACACTTAGTGCTTCATCCATAGTCATTATTTCATATAAATCATGACCTAAAATATGTTTTAATACTTCTTTTGCTTTAAGAATATTAGCTTCATTATTTAATTTAAATTTAGTAGCTAATGTTTTATTCTTAATTATAATTGAATCACTATGCATATCTTTAAAATCTTCTACTACTTCTGGTGTAATATTAACTACTAATGTTTTATTTAATATTTGAGATACTAAGAACTCTAATTTTTCTTTATATCTTATTACGTCAGTAGTACTAACATACACTTTATCATTATAAGTAGAAAGTTCTAATAAAGGTACTAATACTAAGTAATCATATTTTAAATTTAATTCTTCCATATAAACACCTCCCAAGTTAATTATTATACATTAATACTTTTCTTTTTGCAACTTTAAAAACACTCATTGCTTCTTCGCTTTCTAATACTTCTTTTACTTCACTTCTTATTTGATTAGATATTATATTTTTAAATATTTCATAATCATAAGCCATATCTTTATTTAAGTAGTATGTAGTTTCTCCACTTTCTACACTTTTATGTATCCAAACAGAATAATCTATTTCAAATTTTTCTATTTCTTCCTTACTACATAACATTTTAATCCTTTTATTTTTACTTGCAAATATTTTAGCAATTATTATTTTATATTCTAATAAAGAGGATTCACTTATACTTTCTATTTGGTCATCATGTAAAAGAAGCGGAATTAATACTAATTCTGAGTATCTTATATATGTTATATTATTCATTTCTATCTTTCCCCCATTGCTAGTTTATTTTTCATTATTAATTTTGTCAATTATATTTTCTATTCTTTTACCATATTCTATTGATTCGTCATATATAAATTTTATTTCTGGTATATGTCTTAAATCAAGTCTTTTTGATAATTCCATTCTAAAATAAGATGAAGCATTATTCATATCACGAATTACTTTTTCTTTCTTATCATCATCTAATGTAGTAAAATATACTTTTGCAAAACTTAAATCATTTGTTACAGTAGCATAAGTTATTGTAACATTTTTTAAATCTTCATCTTTTATTTCAGTTAATAATATTTTGCTAATTTCTTGTATTAAAAGTGAAGCCGCTCTTTCTCCCTTTAACTTCATTATTTTTTCACTTCTTTCATTTCATAAGTTTCTATAGTGTCTCCTACTTTTATATCACTATATCCTAAAATTGTAATACCACAGTCAAAACCATTTTTTACTTCTTTAACTTGGTCTTTTTCTCTTTGAAGACTACCAATTATTCCATCATGTATTACTATTCCATCACGTATTAGTCTCATTTTAGAAGCATTTTTAATTACTCCACTTGTTACATGAGAACCAGCGATGTTACCTACTTTAGAAAACTTAAATATTTGTCTTACTTCTGCTTCACCAGTTATTACTTCTTCGTATTCTGGGTCTAGCATTCCTTTCATAGCTGCTTCTATTTCTTCTACTACTTTGTATATTATATTGTATAGTCTTATCTCTACATTATAGTTTTTAGCAACTTCCTTTGTTTTAGAAGAGGGACTTACATTAAAGCCTATTACTATAGCATTTGATGCATTAGCTAAAACTATATCACTTTCAGTAATAGTTCCAACTCCACTTCTTATAACTGATATTTTAACTCCTTCAACGTCTATTTTTTCTAAAGCATTCCTTACAGCTTCTTCACTACCTTTTACATCAGTTTTAAGTACTATATTTATCTCTTTTCTTCCTTCTTTTACCATATTAAATAAATCATCAAGTGATACAGTTTTCTTTTGATATTTCTTTTCTTTTTCTAAAACACTTCTTTTTTGCGCGACTGCCTTAGCTTCCTTTTCGCTTTCAAAAGCCATAAATTTATCTCCAGAAACAGGCACTTCTTGAAGTCCTGTTACTTCTACTGGAGTTGAAGGTGGTGCTTCTACTAAATCTATACCATTTGAGTTTTTAAGTGTTCTTACTTTACCAAAAGAAGAACCTACTACTATTGGGTCACCTAAACGTAGTGTTCCATTATTTATAAGAAGTGTTGCAACTGGTCCTTTATTTTTATCTAAACGTGCTTCTATTACTGTACCAAGAGCATATCTATTCTTATTAGCTTTTAACTCTAACATTTCAGATAATGCAATTATGTTTTCTAATAAAAGCGATACATTTTCTCCAGTATGCGCACTTAATTTTACATATATTGTGTCTCCTCCCCATTCTTCAGGAGTAAGCCCATACTCACTTAATTCACTCATTATTTTATCTATATTAGCTGTAGATTTATCTATTTTATTTATTGCAACAATTATAGGAACACCTGCACTTTTTGCATGGTCTATTGCTTCTTTAGTTTGAGGCATTACCCCATCATCTGCCGCAACTATTACGATAACTATATCTGTTATTTTAGCACCACGAGCACGCATTTCAGTAAATGCTGCATGCCCTGGAGTATCTATAAATGTAATTAAATTACCATTAATTTCTACTTGATATGCTCCTATATGTTGTGTAATTCCTCCTGCTTCACCACTTACTACGTGTGTATGTCTAATGTAATCTAGAAGTGAAGTTTTACCATGGTCAACATGCCCCATTATAGTAACTACTGGTGGACGTGGTGTCAAATCTTCTTCCTTATCTACTACTTCAAATTCTTCAAAATTAGATATGTCAGTTTGTTCTTCTTTTTTAAGTTCTTTTTTATAATCAAGCGCTACTACTTCTGCTTCTTCAAATGATATAGGAGAATTTATATTAAGCATTATTCCTAAATTAAATAATTTACCTACTAATTCTTCATTTGAAACCCCTAAAAGTAATGCAAAATCTTTAACACTCATATTATTTTTATATAAAACTATATTTTCATTACTAACTTCATTATTACTCTTTAATTTAGTTTTATTTTTATATATATTTTTCTTTTCTTTTTTATATTCTTCTAAATTAGTATTTTTATTATCTTTTTTATGTAATTTTACTTTTTGAGAACGCTCTAAAGTTACACTACTTCCATTAAGTAATTCTTCTGCCCTATCTTCAAAAGAGTATTTACTTTCTAACTCTTCACTTAGTAAATTCTCTTCTTCAGTTTCATCTTTAGCCATATCTCCTAAAGTGTTGTCTAATATTATTATATCATCATCTTCTAAATAATCAGATTCACTACTCACATTTATACCTAATTCACTACATTTTTTTAATAACTCAGATACACTAATATTTACATCTAATGCATAATCTTTTACTGTCACACATACACCCTCTTTCTTTTATTTTATTTACATAATTCTTTTAATTCTTCATATATTTTACTTGGAATTTCTACTTTTAATTGGCGCTCAAGTACTTTCGTTTTTTCTGCTCTTTCTACTACTTCTATGTCTTTCTTTAAATAAGCTCCTCTTCCATTTGCTTTATAAGTAGAGTCTATAATTACATTCCCCTCTGGAGTTCTTAAAACTCTTATTAAATCTTTTTTTTCTAATTTTTCTTTTGTAACTACACAAGAACGCATTGGTATTTTTCTTGTTTTCATATACCCACCTACTTATTTATTTCTTCATTTATTTCTTTTAATGTCTTTATTTTAATAGTATATCCAGTAAGTTTACTTGCTAGTTTTATATTTATTCCTTTTTTACCTATAGCTAAACTTAAATTTTCATCATCTGCAATTACTAAAGCAGTTTTCTCTTTTTCATCAGTAATACTTACATTTAAATCTTTTGCAGGACTTAATGCGTTAGCAATAAAAGCTTCAGTATCTGTATCATATAGTATTAAATCCACTTTTTCTCCATTTAATTCACTAATTATATTTGCTATACGTCTTCCTTTTTCACCAATACAACTTCCTATCGCATCTACATTAGGGTTTGTGCTAGATACAGCAACTTTACTTCTAACTCCTGCTTCTCTTGCAACTCCATGCATTAAAAGAACTCCATCTTTAAACTCAGGTATTTCACTTTCAAATAATCTTTTTACAAAACCATAGCATTTTCTAGATAATCTAATAGATGGTCCCTTAGGAGTTTCTTCAATTTTACTAATATATACTTTAACACTATCTCCCATTTTTAGAGTTTCTCCTGGAATTAATTCATTCTTTGGAAGTATTCCTCTTGCTTTACCTAAATCAACATAATAGTTTCTAGCATCTTCCATAGCAAGAAAACCTACCATTAATTCATCTTGTTTTTCTCTAAACTCGTCCATTATATTATTTCTTTCAGCTTCTCTTATTTTTTGAAGTACTACTTGCTTTGCAACACTTATTGCAACACGCCCAAAATCATCAAAATTAACCTCTTTTTCTATTATATCTCCTACTTTAGCATCACTCTTATATTCAGCAGCTTCTTCTTCAGTTAACTCTGAATCTATATTTTGTAACTCTTCTACAACAGTCCATCTTCTAAATATTTTTATCATTCCATTTTCTTCATTCATTTCAAAACGAATATCAGCATCTTCCCCAGTATTTT
>CANRHY010000054.1 GCA_947630515.1 uncultured Bacilli bacterium | reverse complement strand
AAGAGTATGTCGAAGCAAGGTTTTGTAAACTAAGTTAGACAAATGACCTATAAGTGGTCGGACAAGTTCATAGTAGCGAAGAAGGAAGTAATGACTCTGGAGTGAAGGGGCTTGCATATAATCGTTTCTTTAGGGACACATGCCTTCACTAGAAGAAGTAAAACATGGAAACAAAACGAAAAGATATAAATTACTGATATTAGTGGTAATAAAGGTTATATGAAGAGCCGTATGCGGGAAATCTGCACGTACGGTTCCGTGAGGGGCGTTGGACAAACTTCTCACAGAAATAAATTAATGATAGAAAGAGAGGTATGTCGAGGCGTCTACTCGACAGAGTAGAAATGAAAAAGAAAGGTTTTATATCAACTGCTGTAATATGTGTTTTTTTAGTTATATTCTTAGTTACTATAAGTTCAATACTAAGTAGTTATATGAATAGACTTAAAATAATAAATAATATAAAAACTACAGTAAAAGATAAGTTAAATGAGGAGTATAATGTATGAAAAAGGGTTTTGTATTTTTAGAAACTATAGTGATGCTTATAATTACTACTGTAACTTTAGTTGGTATATTTAAAATGTATACAAAAGTTAGTATTGAAATAGATAGAAGGGTTCATTACGATAATGTATCAGATTTATATAAGACTAACATATTAAGAAGTTTAGTTTCTTTAGAAAAAATTACGTCTAATACTTTAATAGAGGCAAATAATTGTGAGGTATATATGGGTGAAGAATGCGCTAAAGTGATAGAAAAGTTAGGAGTAGAAAAAATTTATTTAATTAAAGATTCTACTCAGAAAGAAGATTTACCAAATTCATTAATAGAATATATGAAGACTATTCAAAGTAATGGGACTTATATTATAGTTAATTATAAAGATAATTATTATGCAAGTTTAAAAGTGAGAGGTGGAGAATGAAAAAAGGTTTTACTTTAGTAGAAGTAATTGTTAGCATTGCGCTTTTATCTATAGTTTTATTATCTTTATATAAAATATTAGATTTGACTAAATTTAATGAAAAAACAACTTTATCTAAAACAGAAAATTTAATAAAAAAAGCAGAAATAGAGAAAATTATAAATGAAGACGTATATACAAATGGGATAAAAGAAATAACATGTACTAAAGAAAGTTGTGATATTATTTTAAATAATGATTTAAAACGTAATATTAGTATAACTAATGAAAATAAAAATATTGTATATACAGATACTACTAATGATAAAGTACTTCTAAATGAAACTATGGAAGCACTAGAATTTAGTCTTAATTTAAAGAGTAATGATAATTTAATACTACTTTCTATAGAAAATAATTTAGATACAGAATATACTATAGATATAGCATATTATAAAACAGAAGAAAGTGATGATGAGCTTGTTTTTGATAATTAACTTGACATTTAATTTATAATCGCTTAAAATACTAAACGCTTGGGCTAAAATTGAAAATGAAGAAAAACCAAGTGAAGTACCAATAAGAATGAATTTGATACTTGTACTAGGTAAAGCACTGCTGATTTTTATTATACCACTACTCATCTCTACTAAAGCAGAAATAAAACTTGAAAGAGTTAAATTAACTTTAATGTAATTAAATATGACATTTGAAAGTGTTGTAAATATTACAATCGTGCCTAATATAATAACTAGGGTAGAAGTATTATTTAGTATTGAAGTTTTTAGTAAATTAAAAGGGTTAACTGGTTTTTTTAGTATCATATTATTTTTATTATTTAGCTTTTTATAGTAAAATAAGTATACTATTAGGTTTGATAAGTAACAAATAATCAATAAAACAATTCCTAATTTTATGTTCTTAAGTAAAAGAAATCCCACTGAACCTATTACAAACATTGGATTAGGAAAAAATGTAACACTACACATAATACTTGCATCAGTCCTAGTAATTAATTTGTTATCTAACATTTCTTTAATGTATTTTGCATTACTAGGAAGTCCTGAAAATAAACTAAGAAGTATAATATGACTATATTTAAATTTAAATATACTATTTAAAAAATAAACATAGTTATAATTAATTAAAAAGTCTGCTAATATAAAAAAGGGAAGTAAGCTAGGTAGTACATTTGTAAAAAATATATTTACACTGTACTTAACGGAAGAAATAATAATATTTGTATTAGCAAAAAATAAGAAAATAATTAAGGTACAAATGAAAAAAATGGACATGTTTTTAATAATTTTAATCATAAATTCACTTTCCTATGCTATAATATTAAAGGGTGACTTAAAATGGCTAATAAAGTATATGACAAAATTAAGAATTTTATAAAAAGATATTATAAATTAATAATAATTTATGTAATATTAATACTCGCGTTTACTGTCAGTTTAGATTATGAAGTATACTCTCCAGGTGGACTAAGTGATTTAAGTGATAGAATAAAAATAGATGGTTCATATGAAGAAGAGGGTTCTTTTAATTTAACGTATGTTACTGCTAAAAAGGGTATAATTCCTTTTATATTATTAAGTTATATTATTCCAGACTGGGACTTAGTTAGTTTAGATAATTCTAGAATAGAAGACGAAGATTATGAAGAAATATTAGAAAGAGGTAAGATAGATTTAAATAGTGTAAATGAGTATGCTATAAAGGTCGCGTATGAAGCTTTAGGAAAAGACTATACAATAAGTGAAAATAATCTTACAGTTTATTATGTTTTTGAAGACGCTAAAACTAATTTAAAAGTTGGAGATATAATTAAAGAAGTAGATAATAAAAAAATAACTGATAGTGAAGAGTTATCTAGTATATTAAATAGTAAAGAAGTAGGTGATGAAGTTAGTTTTAAAGTTTTAAGAAATGGAAAAACCTTAGAAAGAAAAGGAACTTTATATGAAAGTGATGATAAAAAAATAATTGGGTTATATTTAACTAATGTAATAAAGATAGATACTAAAGAAGATATAAAGTTTAAATATAAATCTAATGAAAGTGGTGCTTCTGGTGGACTTATGTCTACTTTAGAAATTTATAATAAACTTTCTAAAGAAGATATTACTAAAGGGTTAACAGTCGCAGGAACTGGAACAATTAATTATGACGGTACAGTTGGAGAAATCGGAGGAGTTAAATATAAACTTGCTGGCGCAGTTAAACATAAAGCAGATGTGTTTTTAGTACCAAGTGGAAATTATGAAGAAGCAATAAAAATACAAAAAGAAAAAAATTATAAAATTAAAATTATAGAAGCAACTGATTTTAATAGTGATATAAAAGAACTAGAAAAATTAGAAAGAAAGGAGAAATAATGAAAAATAATATATATACAGGTGTATTATCTTATAAAAAAGATGGTGAGGAGTCAACAGTTAAATGTATATTTAAAGTAGAAATAGATAAGTTACATAAATATAATAAAGATACTAATAGTTTTGATAAATTATTAGTAACTCAAGTATATGATGCAGTAACTGGAACTACTTTGTTAAAAACTGAAAACAAAAAACCAGTTTATAGATACAGTAGTGCTAACTTTATGGTGTTAGATATTACTGATTTAGAAAAACAAAAACTTAATAATTTTGAAGATTTAGTGGGTATTCTAAACTATTTAAATAATAAAGATAATACATTAAAATTAAGTCATAAATAACTATGGCTTTTTTATTTTGCATGTGTTAAAATATATACTCAGGGTGAAGAAAATATGGATACATATGAGTTATTAAAAAAGTTATATTATAAGGATATTTGTGAAGAAAATATAATAAATAAGCTAAAAGAATTAATTCAAAATGGAGTAAGTATAGAAAATATAGAAAATACAAAATATGATAATGATAACTTCATGTTTCTTGCTTATGAATATGCATATATGAAACTTTTAAAATATTTACTTGATATAGGTTATAGCCCTAATGTACAAGTTAAAAAAAGATGGAACTGGACTATTTTAATGTATGCTTCTTCTATAAATAATATTGATTTAGTTAATTTAATACTTAAATATAAAGTAGACGTAAATCAAAAAAATGAATTTGATGATACAGCACTTACAATCGCGTGTTATCATGGTAACATAAAAATAGTAGAGTTACTTCTTAATAATAATGCTTTAGTAAATGTACAAAATATTGATGGTGAATCTCCTCTTATAATATGTGCGAAAAAGAGTGAAGAGAAAATAGCTAAATTATTATTAGATAAAGGTGCTTTAGTAGATAAAGAAAGTAGTGAAGGCTTAACTCCGTATGAAATTGCTAAAAAATACCATCATACTTTAATATGTGATTTAATAACTCAGTATAAAAGTAGTGCTGACGCTTTAATTAATAAAATGTTTAAAATAGATACAAGTGAAGAAGATATTCTAAATACTCTAAAGGAATTATTTAAAAATGGAATAACTTTAGACGAGGTAAATGAAAGTATTCTTTTAAATCGTGCTTCTTTTTTAGGATATAACAGCACAGTAAAGTTATTACTTGGCCGCGCTGATTCAGTTAATAGAATATCTAGTATAGATGGTACTACTCCATTAATTAATGCAACCATAGCTAATAACACAAGTACAATAAAACTACTACTTAGATATGGAGCAGACCCTAATATACCTAATAGATATAAAGAAACACCTTTTTTAATCGCATGCTATAAACAAAACTTAGAATTAATTAATTTATTTCTAGATTACAAAGCTAACCCTTATATAGAAAATGAAGATGGGCTTAATGCGTATGATATTGTAAGAAAAAACAGTAATAATGAAAAAATAATAGAGTTATTAAATACATATCAAGAAAGAAAACAAATAGAAGAAGAAAAAGATATAGAGAAAATAATTAAAAAGTTAAAAATGAAGTTATAATTAAGTAGAAATTTAGTTATATATTTGTTATAATGAATTATGTAAAAAGGAGTAATTATGAAAGTTACAAGAAGTGAACTAAGAGAAAAAATAATGACTATATTATATCAAATCTATATATATAGAAAAGATAAAATGGAGTATAGTGTAGATGGGGTTATAAAAGAAAATAAAATAGATGGTAGTGCTTTTGTTTCTAATATTGTTTATGGTGTACTTGAAAAAGAAAAAGAACTAGATAGTGTAATAAATAAATATATGAAAAACTGGACAATAGATAGATTAGGTAATATAAATGAAGCAATATTTAGAATGAGTGCTTATGAATTAATGTATACAAATACACCTCATGTAGTTAGTATAAATGAGGGAATAGAACTATCTAAAAAATATAGTGATGAACGTGTAACTAAAATGTTAAATGCAGTACTAGATAGCATTTTAGATAATGAGGTATTAGATGAATGAAGAAGTATATTTAACAGTAACTGATTTAAATAATTATATAAAAACCGTAGTAGATAATGATAGATTTTTAAATTATGTTACTATAAAAGGAGAAATAAGTAATTTAAAGTTCCATACAAGAGGACACCTTTATTTTAGTTTAAAAGACGAAACAAGTAAAATAAATGCAGTAATGTTTAACTATCAAAGTTACAGTTTACCTTTTACTCCAAAAGATGGTATGAATGTATGTGTAAAGGGTAAAATTAATGTATTTGTAGGAGGAGGTTCTTATCAAATAACAGTATCTTCTATGATGGAAGATGGAATAGGTAATCTTTATATATTATTTGAAGAATTAAAAAGAAAACTTAGTAGTGAGGGGTTATTTAGTGAAGAAGCTAAAAAACCAATTCCAAGAATACCTAGAAAAATTGGTGTTATCACTGCACCTACTGGAGCTGCTGTAAGAGATATTATAACTACTATAAATAGAAGATTTCCACTTTCTGAGATAATAGTTTTTCCAGCCTTAGTACAAGGTGACGGGGCCAAAGACTCAATAGTTAAAATGTTAGAAGTTGCAGATAAATCTGAAGTAGATGTGATTATACTTGGAAGAGGTGGAGGTTCCATTGAAGACTTATGGGCATTTAATGAAGAAGCAGTCGCACGTGCTATATATAAAACGAATAAACCCGTAGTAAGTGCAGTAGGACATGAAATAGATTATACAATAAGTGACTTTGTAGCTGACTTACGAGCCCCTACTCCAACTGCTGCAGCTGAGTTAGTTGTACCTAGTAAATTAGAAATAGAAAGATATTTAAGCGATTATAAATCAAGAATTATAAATGTAATAACAAGAAAAATTAAAAATTATGAAGAAGTATTAAATAAATATAAAAACAATTATATACTAAATAATCCATTATCAATGTATGAAATAGAAGAACAAAAATTAGATAATTTAGTAGAAAACTTAAATAGAATAATAAAATATAAATTAGAAAAAATGAGTGATTATATAAGTTCACTTAAAACAAAATTAGATTTATTAAACCCTAATAATATATTAGATAAAGGTTACTCAGTTACTTTAAAAAATGGTAAAATATTAAAAGATATAAATGACTTAAAAGAAAGCGATGAGATAACTACAAAACTTAAAAATGGAATAGTAACAAGTATAGTTAAGGAGGTAAAATAATGGAAGATATTACATTTGAAGAAGCATTACTTAAGTTAGAAGATAAAATTAGAAATTTAGAAAAGGGAGAAATACCACTAGATGATATGGTAAAAGAATATGAAGAAACTTCTAAATTGGTAAAATTTTGTTCCCAAAAATTGGAAAATGCTAATAAAACAGTAAATAAAATATTAAATCCTGATGGTTCTTTGAGTGATTTTAATCGAGTAGAGTAAATTTTCAATAATTTTATTTATTGATATGATACCCTCTCACACCACCGTACGTACCGTTCGG
>CANRHY010000053.1 GCA_947630515.1 uncultured Bacilli bacterium | reverse complement strand
TTTTGTTATTATGCATAGTAAAGTTACATAGTTGATATTAAAAATAAAGGTGGTATAAATTTGATTGCTTTTATTAGGTATGATATGTAAAGTGGTCCTGTTTTTAGTTTACCTAAAAAGTATATTGTGTCTTTAAGTAAAAAGATACTTTCTTTAGTAATTAAAGTTACAGATATTATGCTTATTAGGTAAGAGAGTAGTATAAAGAATATTATTAGTAAGAGGTTTGTTAGTAGTACTGATAAAATAAACGCTTTTCTTCCATTATTAGATATAAATATATATCTTATCGTGTTTTTGGTGTATTCATAGCTTAGTGTTTGAAAACTTATAAAAATAATTATAAAACCTGCTATGTAATATATACTTATTGAGTTATTAAGTAATGTTTTTGACTTTTTTGTTTCATTATTAAGTATTCTTGTGTTATTTTTTTCTACTAATTCAGTGTAATTATTATAATTCTTTTTATAAGTGTTATAGTTTCCATATTTATAAGTAGCTTTATATTCTTCTTTTGTTAGTAATGGATATGGCTCTTGTATTTTTTCTGAATCTATAGATTTGTTTATAAATATAGGTATTATAAAACTTATTAGTATAGTAAGTAATATGGCTATAAGAAAGCTTTTTCTTTTTGTTCTTTTGTATGTTTCTCCAATAATTAAATTTATCATTTATTCTCCATCATAGAAAGCAAAGTACTTTCTAAATCATTATCTTCTTCTACTCTATAGATATTCACATTATTATCTATTAAGCTTTTTATATTTTTACTTACTTCTTTGTCACTCATTTTTAGTGATTTGTTTTCTTCTAAGCCAGGTATTAGAGAACTTGCTAAGTCATAGTTATCCACTTTGAATTTTATATTATGTACACCGTTTACATGTTTTACACTTTTCATAATTATTTTTTTATTGTGGATAAATAGAACTTCGTCCACAATTTTTTCTATTTCGGATATTAAGTGTGAAGATATTATTATAGTTTTGTCTTTAAATGAAAGAAGTAATTCTCTTAGTTCTTTTATTCCTTTTGGGTCTAATCCGTTAGTTGGTTCATCTAGTATTAATATTTCTGGGTCTTTTAGTAAAGATACAGCTATACCTAGACGTTGTTTCATACCAAGAGAGTAGTTTTTTACTAATTTTGTGTCTTTTATATCTAGTTTTACTACGTTCATTACTTCTTTTATCCTTTCAAATGGTGTTTTATAGATGTATGAAAAGTATCTTAGGTTTTCATAGGCTGTTAGAAATTCATAAAAACTTACATAGTCTACAATTGCACCTACATTTTTAAGTGCACTTTTATATTCTTCTTTTAGAGAGTAACCATTTATAAATATTTCTCCAGTAGAAGAAGTAAGTCCTAATATTATATTTATTAGTGTACTTTTTCCACTTCCATTAGCGCCTACTAAACCATAAATTTTTCCTTTTTCTAATTTAAAGGAAATGCTATCTAGTATTACGTTTTTTCCTCTTTGTTTAGTTACATTATATAATTCTATGGTATTCATAAAATTCCTCCTTTTGCTAGTTAAAATACAATAAAAAAAACTAATTGTCAACGTATGCAAAAATTGAAAATTCGCATACGAAAATTAGTAAAAATCGACGAATTTTTAATTTTGGAGTACAATTTTGCCACCAATT
Source organism: uncultured Bacilli bacterium (assembly GCA_947630515.1). Classification (GTDB taxonomy): domain Bacteria; phylum Bacillota_I; class Bacilli_A; order RF39; family UBA660; genus MGBC139354. Next base: position 5,186 of record CANRHY010000053.1, on the reverse strand, counting down.
TTAAATTTTGGGGGTACAGAAATTAAAAATTGGTAATGAAAAAAAGTGTAAAAAAAAGAAGAAAATTTAGCTTAAATTAGCATTTTCTTCTAAAATTATGTCTTTAAACTCCTCTTTGAACTCAGTTAAGCCTTTTCTTTTTGCATCATCATAAACGTTTTTTGTGTTTTTAAGAGCATTATAAATGTGTGTTATGTTTAGTGTGTGAGTGTTTTCAAATACAGCATTACTATAGGCATTACCTAGAAGTGTTAGAGCTATATCTGGGTAGCGGTTTCCTATTTCATATATTCTTTTGTATTCGTCAGTATATTCAGTTATGAATCTAAATATTTTTTCTTTTTGGTAGTCAGTGTAAGGCATTGTAACACCACTTTGTGCTTCAAGTTTTGGGTATGTTCCCATGAGTATTTTTACTGTGTCATCAATAGTAGGTTCTTCTACATCTACTTTTAAAAATCTTCTTAGAAATGCACGGTCTCTTAGTATGTATGAGTCGTATTCTTCTGTAGTAGTTGCGCCTATCATTTTGATAGAGCCTCTATCTAGACCTGGTTTTAACATATTTGCAAAGTCTACATTTAAGTTAGTTGTGTTTCTACTTACAAGTAGGTGTGCTTCGTCTATAAATAGTATTATGTTTTCTTTTGTTTTAAGTTCGTCTACAAGTATTTGTAATTTATTTTCACTTACTCCACTAGCATTTTCGACACTACCAAGTAAGCTTGAGATATTTACTTTTATTATAGAGTATTTTTTTATAGCGTCAGGTACTTCCCCTTTTTGCATTCTATAAGCAATTCCTTCAACTATTGCGGTTTTACCTATACCAGGTTTTCCCACTAGCATTGCACTTTTTTCTGGAGTAAGAAGTATAAGTAGTACGTCTTTTATTTCTTTATCTCTTCCAATCGCTGGGTCTGTTATGTATTTTTTATTTGTAAGGTTTTCTCCATAAGTTTCAAGTATACTAAATTTTTTAGGTTCAAAGTTTAATATTTCCATGTTTTCGTCCATATAAATCACCTTTATATCAATTATACTATATAAATATAGAAAAAACTATTTTTTATTAAAAGTTTTACGTTAAATTATTGTTTTTATATAATCGTTTATGTTAAAATATATGTGAATATAAAAATAGGTGAAGGTAATTATGAAAAAGGTAATTATTATAGTTAGTTCATTACTTGTTACTCTCTCTTTAGTGGGAGGTATTTTGTTTTTTAATTATACTAAAGTACATATTAATAATGTAAGTGTTAGTGAAGATATAAATGATGATTATACTAAAAAAGTAACTATAAGTATTCATAATCCTCTTAAGAAAACTATTTATTGTGCGATTAGTGAAAGTGAAGAGTTGAGTTGGGTTAAGGCAAAAGATAATAAGTGTGAAATTAATGTTAAAAGTGGGTCTTATAAAGTATATATTAAGGATAGTAAAGGGGTAATTGAAAATTCAGCTTTAAATGGTGTAGAAGTTAATAAAGTAATAGATTTAAGTGTTAATACTGATAAGATTTATCTTACTATGGGAGAAAGTTATACTATAGAAGCCGAGGCTACTAGCATTGGAAAGATAGATGACAGTGTTAAGTATGAAAGTGAAAACTCAGAAATTGTTACTGTAAGTGAAGAAGGGGTAGTAAGTCCAGTAGGAGAAGGAGAAGCTACAATTAAGGTAAAGAGTGGGGATATTACAAAAGAAGTTAATGTAGTAGTTACTTCTTTATATAGAAAAGCTGATTTATCTAATAATAATGAGTTTTTACCATGTGAAAGATATACAGAAGAGGAAGCACATATATTAGACGAAGTATTAGAGTTTAAGATAAAAGAAGTGGGGTATCAAACTAGGGCAGCAGCAGTCGCGGCAGCTAGGTTTTTGGTCTTAGAGTTTCCTTATAGAATTAGTTATTTTTATGAAACTGGAAGACTTAATAATTATGACGTTATTGATTATGTTGATGGAGAGGGAAGGTATTATAAAAAGGGATTATATTTAAGTAAAGATAAGTATGATACAATACTTTCTAGTAAAGAAGGACCTGCTATATGGGGTTGTCCTTTAAAGAATTTAAATGATGACCCACCTCAATATATACCTGGGGTAAAGTATCCAAATGGACTAGATTGTAGTGGTTTTATTTCTTGGGTTTTATTTAATGCAGGTTTTGACGTAGGAGATAATGGAGCAGGAGATACACCAAGAAATGATGATATGAATGATTTAGGAGAAAAGATTTATTTTGATAGAGATTTTATTTATAATGGACATTATACTGTAGGAGATTTAATAGGATGGGACTCTCATATTGCCATTATCGCGGGTATTACTGATACAAGTTTGTTTATAGCTGAGAGTTTACCTGGTGGAGTTGTTATTAAAGAGTTTTATAAAAATGGAAGTAATAATTTGTATAAATACTATGAATTTGTAAATGTAATGGATAGTGTTTATAAAGAAGATGGCAAGTTAACTAATATGTGGTAAGTATGAAAAAAGGGTATATTATAGTTTTTGTAATTATTTGTTTAATTAGTGCATTGTTTAGTTATATGTATTATTTTAGTGTGCCTAGATTTTCTAAAATTAGTGTAAGTGAAAGTACAGAGTTTACAAAAGAAGTAAAGATAAGTTTTAAAAATAATTTACATAAAACTATAGACTGTGGTGTAAATAAAGATGGTGAAGAGTATACAAAATGGGTAAGTGTAAGTGAGGAAAGTTGTAGTTTTGAAGTAGAAAATGGAAAGTATAATTTTTATGTAAAGTATAAAGATTCTATAATTTATAGTGATAGTTTAGATTTTAAAATTAATAAGATAATAGATTTAAAATTAAGTGAAGAAAAAATGTATGTTTTATTAGGAGAAGAGAAAAGGGTAGAATATAGTATAGAGAAAATAGGTGAACCTCTTAGTAGTGTAAAGATGGAAAGTGAGGATACTTCTGTTTTTAATGTGATAGATGGGGTTATAAAGCCAGTAAGTGATGGGCGTGCTAGGTTAATAGTTACTACAAGTAATGGGATTTCTAAAAGTGCAGAAGTTATTGTTACTTCTTTAGTGAAACCATCTAGTTTAGAAAATAATAAAGTAAGATTAACTTGTGGAAGATATAGTACGGAAGAAGCGCATTTAATTGATGAGGTACTAGAGTATAAGATAAATGAAGCAGGTTATAAAACAAGAGGAGCAGTAGTCGCGGCAGCTAGGTTTTTAGTGCTTAATTTTCCATATAAAGTTACTTATTTTGGTGAAAATGGTAGGTTAACTGGAGCTAAAAAGGCAGATGGAGAGGGAAGATATTATAAGAAAGGCTTATATTTAAGTACTGATAAGTATAATGATATTTTGTATTCTATTTCTGGACCCGCGATATGGGGGTGTCCACTTTTACAAGTTATTGAAGAACCTTATGAAGTTTATAGTAATGGGCTAGATTGTAGTGGTTTTGTTACTTGGGCTTTATTTAATGCTGGCTTTGATGTGGGGGATATTGGAGCAGGAAATACATATAGTACAAATGAGGTATATGATTTAGGGGTTCATCATGATTTAACTAGAGATTTTGTTTATAATGGAGATTATAAAGTGGGAGATTTAATTGGGACTGATGGACATGCTGCGATTATCGCGGGACTAGATGAAGAACATATTTATATAGCTGAGAGTTTACTTAATGGAGTAGTTATTGAAACTTTTAGGAAAGATAGTAACGAGTTATATACTTTATATTCATATATAAATACAATGGACGAGGTATATTTAGAAGAGGGTAATTATACAGATATGTGGTAATATACTGTAAAAAAAATACACTAATGAATATTTTAATTGTATTTTTTTTACATTTAGTATATAATATTATTGGAGGAAATTATTGGAGGAATTAATTATGTTAAAGGAAATTAAATTAGATAATTATGCTACATTTATGAGTCCTACTCAAGTTGATTTTTCTTCCACAAACTATAAATTTTTAGAAAGTGAAAATGTGGGAGAAAATAAAATATTAAAGGGTTGTTTATTTGTAGGTGAGAACGCTTCTGGAAAAACTCAAATACTTAAAAGTATTACATTTTTATTAGACTTATTATTTGGTGAAAATGAAATTAGTTTTATTTCTAATAAAAGTTTATATACTACAAAACCTACCTATAAGTTAGAATATACTTTTATGGAAAATAATAAAGAAATACAATATTTAATTGAGTTAGATTTAAATGGTATTGTATCTGAAAAATTAATTTTAGATGGTGTGACTATAATGGAAAGGCTTGGTAATACTGCTAAATTTAATTTAAATGAAGAGAAAACATTTACTGATATTTCTAACAAATTATTATTTTTAAGAAGAATTTATTTTGATACTAATTTTTATGGAGATGAGGCTTTAAATAAATGGTTTAATTATATGAAAAAATCAGTATATATAAATTGTTATAGTAGAACAGTTAGAACATATTCAGGTACAAAATTATTAGTTCATGATTATTTAAATAATAATACAGTAGATGAGATAAATAAATTTTTAGAAAAAATAAATTATAAACAAAAAATTGATTATAGTGATGAGGTACATAATAAAAAGTATATTTCATATAATAAGATAGGAACTGACGTTTATACTCCAGAAATGTTAGAGTCAACAGGTAACAGGACACTTATAGAATTACTTCCAGCATTTTTACATGCAGTTAAGGAAGAATGTATGATAGTGTTAGACGAATTTTCAAGTGGACTACATAATGAACTTGAAGAGTGTTTAATTAAATATTTCTTTCATTATTCTAAAAATTCTCAATTATTTTTTACAACACATTCAACAAATGTTTTAAATAATACGCTTTTAAGACCAGACCAAATATATTCAGTTTCTTTTGATTCTAAAAATGGAACAAAATTAAAAAGATTTTCTACTGAAATGCCAAGGGAAAGTCAAAATACAGAGAAAATGTATTTAAACGGGGTTTTTGATGGAATGCCTAGATACAACAAAATCTTTAAAGATTAATAAAATGGTAATTTTTACGAAAAATTTTAAAAAAATGTAATAATTTTATTGACTTTGAATATTATATGTTATAGAATACTATTTGTAGTTGCCCGATTAGCTCAGTCGGTAGAGCGCACGGCTGTTAACCGTTAGGTCGCAGGTTCGAGTCCTGCATCGGGCG
>CANRHY010000052.1 GCA_947630515.1 uncultured Bacilli bacterium | reverse complement strand
TAACTCACCCATACCTGCGATTATTGTTTGACCAGTTTCATGATCAGTTGAAGCCCTAAATGATGGGTCTTCTTTAGCAAGTTTTTGAAGTGCTAAACTCATCTTTTCTTGATCAGCCTTACTCTTTGGCTCAATTGCAAGCTCTATAACTGGTTCTGGGAAAGTCATTTTTTCTAGTATAACAGGACTCTTTTCATCACATAATGTATCTCCAGTAGTTGTATCTTTTAGTCCTACTGCAGCAGCAATCTCTCCTGCATATACTTCAGAAATTTCCTTTCTTTGATTAGCGTGCATTTGTAAAATACGTCCAATTCTTTCTTTAGTACCTTTAGTTGAGTTATAAACATAACTACCACTTTTTAAAGTACCAGAATAAACTCTAAAGAAAGTTAAATTACCAACAAATGGGTCATTCATAACCTTAAATGCAAGTGCTGCAAAAGGTTCATTATCACTAGTCTTTCTTTCAATTGGATTATCGTTCATATCAATTCCCTTAACATGAGCAATATCAGTTGGTGCAGGTAAATAATCAATTACTGCATCTAGTGCTAGTTTAATACCCATATTTCCTAAAGCAGTACCACATAATACTGGATAAAATTCTCCAGCAAGTACTCCTTTTCTAATAGCAGCCTTTATGTCTTCAGGCGCAAGAGTCTCTCCTTCAAGATACTTTTCCATTAGTTTATCATCAAACATAGAAACCATATCTATAAGTTCTTCTCTTTTTTCTTCTACCTTTGCTTTTAATTCTTCTGGTATATCTATTTCTGTTGCATTTTCATGTTGTTCTCCATCGTAATGATAAGCTTTCATAGTAACTAAATCTACTATACCATTAAAATTATCTTCAGCCCCAATAGGCCACTCAATAGGAGCACTCTTTTCACTTAATCTATCCTTTACAGTTTGTAAACTATATTCAAAGTCTGCTCCCATTTTATCCATCTTATTAGCAAATACCATTCTAGGAACTTTCCACTCATTTGCTTGTCTCCAAACTTGTTCAGTTTGAGTTTCTACTCCAGCTTGAGCATCAATAAGTGCAATCGCGCCATCAAGTACTCTTAAACTACGTGAAACTTCAATAGTAAAGTCTACGTGTCCTGGTGTATCTATAATATTTAATCTATACCCTTTCCAGTGTGCAGTAGTAGCAGCACTGGTAATTGTAATACCTCTTTCTTTTTCTTGTTCCATCCAGTCCATTTGAGATTCTCCATCATGAGTTTCTCCAATTTTATGAGTAATACCTGTATGGAAAAGAACACGCTCTGTAAATGTAGTCTTACCAGCATCGATATGTGCCATAATACCTATATTACGAGTCTTATCAAGTGATACATCACGTGCCATAAATTAATTCTCCCTTCTTACCATCTATAATGAGCATAAGCCTTATTTGCTTCTGCCATCTTATGTGTATCTTCACGTTTTTTAACTGCTCCACCAGTTCCCTCTGAAGCATCTATAATTTCATCAGCTAAATTTTGAGCCATCCCTTTACCACTTCTACTCTTAGCATATTGAACTAACCAACGAAGTGCTAAAGCTTGTTGTCTTTCTTCTCTAACTTCTACTGGCACTTGATAGTTACCACCACCAATACGTCTACTTCTAATTTCTAGTGCTGGCTTAACATTTTCATAAGCAGCCATAAAAACTTCCATAGGGTCCTTTGAAGTCTTCTCTTCTACTATATTAAACGCGTCATATAATATCTTTTGAGCTGTACCTTTTTTACCATCTAACATAATTCTATTAATAAGTTTAGTAACCATCTTAGAATTATATATAGGATCTGCTAGTACTTCTCTCTTTTCTGCTCTTCTTTTACGCATTTTATATTCTCCTTTCTAACTATTTTTATTTCTTAGGTTTCTTAGCACCATATCTACTTCTTCCTTGACGTCTAGCATCAACTCCAGCAGTATCTAAAGTACCACGAATAATATGATATCTTACTCCGATTAAGTCCTTAACACGGCCACCTCTTATAAGAACAACACTGTGCTCTTGTAAGTTATGTCCAATTCCTGGAATATAACAAGTAACTTCAAGTCCATTACTAAGTCTTACACGTGCATACTTACGTAAAGCTGAGTTTGGTTTCTTAGGTGTCTTAGTACCAACACGAGTACATACTCCACGTTTTTGTGGTGATGTATTATTAGTTCTCTTTCTATCTTTAGAATTAAAACCAATATTTAATGCAGGACTCTTACTCTTTCTTGTCTTCTTTCCTCTTTTGTTTCTTACTAATTGATTTATAGTAGTCATATAAACTCCTTTCTCGTACACATTTCCTGGTGTATCGTATTTATAATTTTTATCAAGTTTTTTAAAAACTTGAAGAACAAAATAATGATATCACTATAAATACCTAAAGTCAAACAAAATTTACTAAAATTACTCACTTTCTTTACAAATATATGATAAAACTATGAATTAATGCTTATATTTTGTACACACTATTAACAAGGAGGAAAAATGACACAAAAAGATTTATTATATTTAGAAGATGCTTGTAATCATGAAAGTAATTTAATAAGTATCTATGAGTACTTATCTAGTCTTTTAGAAGAAGAAAATTTATGTAATATACTAAGTAGTCAAATCAAAAAACATGAAAATATTAAGAAAAAAATATTAAAACTATTAAAGGAGTCTACTAATGAGTGATAAATTAATATTAGAAACTATACTACTTCTTCTTAAAAGTACTGTAGAAGTTTATGTTCATGGTACACTAGAAAGCTCTAATAAAATGGTTCATGATACACTAAAAAGTGGCTTAGATGACATAATGAAAATGCAATTTGAAATATTTGAGTCTATGTCTAAAAGAAACTTCTATAAAATTAAAAACATAAATACAAGCACTATAAAACAAACACTAAAAAGTTTAGAAAAATAAAACAGAAACCTTAAATTTCTGCTTTTATTTACACACTTTTACAACACTCCTATTACTAAAGTCAAATGCCTTAATAACTTCTTTTACTTCTTCTAAAGTAATACTCTTAACTAACTCTTCTTGACCCTCAAGTAACTTATTAAAAGTTAAAACTTCACTTGTAATCTTATCCTCCACTTCACAAATATCTTCAAACCCAAGTATTAAAGAAGCAAGAAGTCCCCTCTTTTTCCTTTCTAAATCACTCTTAGTGATTTTTATATTACTTAAATATTTCTCTATAATATTAATAAACTTTTCACTATCATTAGTACTAGCTTTAAAATAAATAAGAAGGTAATCATCTGCTTTCCATAACCCAAAACTATTTCTATTTATTCCCTCTAGTTGTAACTCCTCTTCTGCATCTCCCGTACTAGAAAATAAATTAGACATAATAAGCGTTGTTATAATTCGAGTTTTATAATCATCATACTTAACTATAGTAGGCATCTTATACCCCACTGCCACCTTACTTTCAAATACATCTAAGTTTACTTCCTTATATGTATTTACTACACTCATCTTTTCTTTTACCTTTATAACTTTAGGAGGCTTACCAGTATCTTTTACACCTTTCATATATTCTTCTATATAATCTATAACTTTCCCCTCTTCAAAATTACCACATACAACTATAAACATATTCCTTGGTTTATAAAAATCTTTATATAATCTATTTAACTCACTTGCACTCACTGTTTTAATACCCTCAGGTGTTCCTATAACAGGATACTTAATATAAGAACTCTCAAAAAGACTTTCATATAAATTATTATATAATATAAAGTATGGGTCATCAAAATACATATTATATTCTTCTAAAATAATACCTCTTTCACTTTCAACATCTTCACTCTTTATATTAGCTTTAAATACCCTATCAAATAAAAGATGCATATTTTCTTCTATATTAGTATTTCCAAAAATATTAAAGTTAGTCCCGTTATATGTAGTATATGCATTAACTAAACTTCCGTATTCATTAATCTTTTCCATAGCTTCTTTATTCTTAGTAAAATCCATTACCCTATGTTCCAAAAAATGAGCACTACCTAAAGTAACATCATACACTTTATCCCCACTTTTATACTTCATTACTTCTGAGCCAAAATGAGTACTTACTGTAATATAAAAATTCTTAGTTTTTTTAGTAGGATACAAATAAACTTTAATACCATTTTCTAAAGTATAAATTAAAATTTCTTCTCCATTATTATATTTAACTTTCTTCATTTACATCTTCCCCTTTAAGTAAAAATACTTCTCTTACACTTACCTTACTAGCAAACTCTACTACCTCTCTTGCAGTTATATTATTAATTTTCTCTCTCCTATCTTCAATAGTAGGAATAGAAGAAACAATATTAGTGTAATAATATGATACCATTTTATTCATATTATCATAATAATCATCAAATGATATATCTAGTGTCTTTTTAGCATTAACAAGTAACTTTTCTACTTCACCCTCATTTTTCATTACCTCTAAACACTCATTAATCATACTCTTAGCTTTCTCATAATTTCCTGCACTTATTCCAGAAGTAATAACCAAAGTATCAGTATACCTATTTGCTGTACTTAAAATATAATAACATAGTGAATTATCTTCTCTTACCTTAACAAATAACACTGAATTATTCATAGCCCCCAAAATAGCATTATATAAAGGCATCACATAATTCCTTTCATACTCGGTAGTGCCAGTTGTAACAAGCCCAACAAATAAATTAGATTGACTTGAATTAATAACTTCTTCACTTTCACTATACTTATTACTTTTTAGCTTTAAATATAACGAATCATTACTTAAATTAACACTCTTAAATTTACTAAGAAGGTCATCTACTAAAGAAGAAATAATCTCTTCTTCCATATCTCCCACTACTAAAACGTCTATCCTAAAACTATCAAAAAGACTCTTATAAGTACTATATAACTTCTTACTATCAGCACTTTTAAACTTATCTATATACTTATAATTATTATCTTCATAAGGTGTCCCTTTATAAAACTTCTCATCAAACTTTAATCTTCCATAAGTTTCATTATCATCTTTAACATTTAAAATATCTGTAATTAAATTCTCTTTCTCTATATGAAATACTTCTTTATCCCACATATTTTTACTAACTTTAGGACTATTTAAAACTTCCTTAAATATCTGAAAACTTTTTTCATACATATCCATACTTGTATACTTAGGATTAATCATATTCATTTTAGCTTCAAAAAACATAATATCTGACATAGATGCAAACATATAAGATAAATCTACTTTATAAAGACTCTCTAAACACCTAGCTAATTCTTTTCTAGTCTTATTTAAAGTACCTCCATATGCTAAAACTCTTTCAAGTAACTTTAAATAAATACCCTCTTCTAAATCATACTTTTTTGTAAATCTTACACTAACACTTATTTCTTTAAACCTATCAGTCTTAATAAAATGTAATGTATAATTATCTCTTTCTTGTCTTTTATACTCCATAACTAAACTCCTCGCTTTACTATTTATTATAACCCATTTTTACCAAATTAGATATAAAAATTTAAAAAAATCCAAGAACATAAATCTTGAATTTATACTATAATCTACTAGCTACTTCTAGAGCAAGTTCTATCATACTGGTAAAACCTTTTTCTCTTTCTTCACTACTAAGTATATCTTTACTAACAAACGAATCAGATATAGTAAGTAAACTTGTAGCCTTTTTACCTAAAACACTAGCATTTAAAAACAAACTAAATGACTCCATTTCAACACACTTACAGCCCTCTTCTTCTTTTAATTTATTAAAATCTAGAGTTTCTGTATAAAAACTATCAGTCGAGTGACAAGTTCCACTTTGTAAATTAATACCTTTTTCTTTAGCAACACTTTCTATTAAACTATTTAACTCTTTATCTGAATATACTATACTTTCAGAACTTCCTGTATAACTAACAGCATAATTACTTGTAGAAAAAGCACTTGTTGCTAAAAATAAATCTTTTACTTTTAAATCTTCTATATAACTTCCAGCACTACCTATTCTAATAATTGTTTTTACTTCATACTCAGTAAACAATTCATGACTATAAATACCCATTGATGGAATACCCATGCCACTAGAAAATACAGTTATGCGCCTTCCCTTATAATAACCAGTAACTCCTAACTCTCCTCTTACTTCATTTATAACTTCTGCATCTGTTAAATAATTATCTTTAATAAACTCTACTCTCTTAGGGTCTCCTGGCATTATTACAATATCAGAAATACTTCCCTTTTTTGCTTCAATATGCGGTGTTGGCATAACTATTCCCCCTCACTATTATTAGAACTATCTAACTTAACTAAAACTTCTCTAGGTTTACTTCCATTTTGCGGTCCAATAATTCCTCTTTCTTCTAACAAATCTATAATTCTAGCAGCTCTATTGTATCCAAGTCTATACTTTCTTTGAAGTAAAGAAGCACTTATCTTACCAGTCTTAACTGCAAACTCTACTATCTCATTATATAACTCGTCCTCTTCTTCTATAGAACTATTAGCGTGTCCTACACTTGCTTCTTCATTAGGAGATTTATCTAAATTAGTCATACTCTCTTCATATTTAGGAGCACCACTTCTTTTAACAAACTCAACTACTCTATTAATCTCCTCATCAGAAACAAAACTTCCTTGTATTCTTATAGGACTAGGCTCTCCTGGTGGTAAAAATAACATGTCCCCTTTACCAAGAAGTTTTTCAGCTCCACCCATATCTAGTATAGTTCTTGAGTCTACAAATGAAGAAACCATAAAACTTATACGTGTAGGAATATTTGATTTAATAAGTCCTGTAATAACATCAGTACTTGGTCTTTGTGTTGCTACTATTAAGTGAATACCCGCAGCACGCGCT
>CANRHY010000051.1 GCA_947630515.1 uncultured Bacilli bacterium | reverse complement strand
TAACATAATTACTATTCCCCTTTCCTAAACACGTCTTCTCTTAGGTGGTCTGCAACCATTATGTGGTACTGGTGTTACATCAGTTATTGAAGTTACTTCAAGTCCTGCTGTTTGTAGTGAACGAATTGCTGTTTCACGTCCTCCACCAATTCCTTTTACAAATGCTGATACTTTTCTTAGCCCCATGTCATATGCAGCTTTTCCTGCAGCTTCTGCTGATTGTCCTGCAGCAAATGGAGTTTTCTTTTTAGAGCCTCTGTAACCTAATGAGCCACTAGAAGCCCAACTTATAACTCCACCATCTTCATCAGTTATTGTAACGATTGTGTTATTATATGTAGAATGTATATGTGCTTGTCCAACTGTTACGTCTTTCTTAGCTTTTCTTTTTCTTCTATTATATGCCATTAAACTTACCTCCTATTTCTTTTTATTTGCTATTGTTTTAGCTTTACCTTTACGAGTTCTTGCATTTCTACTTGTTCTTTGTCCTCTTACTGGAAGACCTTTTTTATGTCTAGTACCTTGATATGAATTTATTTCCATTTTAGTTTTGATGTTCATTTCAACTTCACGTTTTAAGTCACCAACAAGTACGTATTTGTCGCACTCTTTTCTTAGTTTGTTGATGTCATCTAAACTTAAGTCTTTTACTCTGATATCTTCAGATACTCCAGCATCAGCGCAAATTTTCTTTGCACGAGATGGACCAATTCCATAAATGTAAGTTAGTCCTATAACTACTCTTTTTTCTTTTGGTAAATCAATATTTTTTATACGTGCCATAATTACCTCCTATTAACCTTGTCTTTGTTTGTGCTTTGGATTTTCACAAATTACCATGACTTTTCCTTTTCTTTTAATTACTTTGCATTTGTCACATATTGGTTTTACTGATGGTCTTACTTTCATTTTTTCTTACCTCCATTATTTTCTATATATTATACGCCCACGTGTTAAGTCACAAATTGGGATTTCTAGTAATACTGTATCACCTGGAAAGATACGAATTAGGTTTAGACGCATTTTTCCAGAAACGCGGGCTTCTACAATATGACCGTTTTGTAATTCAACTTTGAAGTCTCCTCCTGTTAGGACTTCCAATACTTTTCCTTCGGCTTCTATATAACCTTCTTTTGCCATTTTATCACTTCCCCGTAAGTATTTTGTAGCCGTCTTTTGTAACAGCTATAGTGTGTTCGTAATGAGCTGCAATACTTCCATCTTGTGTTGTTATAGTCCAGCCATCTTCTAGCATCCACACTTTCCTTCCTTTTAAACTAAACATTGGCTCGATTGCTAGTGTCATGCCTTCCTTTAGTATTAAATCACTTTCGTTATTACTATAGTTTGGTATGTAAGGATCTTCATGAACAACAGTACCTATTCCGTGCCCAGTAAGTTCTCTTATTACGCCGTAGTTATGAGCTAGGGCGACACTTTCAATTTTAGCACATACATCGTTTAGCTTTATTCCTTCTTTTATTACGCTTAGTCCTTCATATAAGGCTTCTTTTGTGTATTTCATTAAGTCTAAGGCTTCTTTAGAGACAGATCCAACTTTATAAGTTCTTGCTGTATCTGCGTGATAGCCTTTATAAGAAGCTCCTACATCTAAGCTTATTATGTCACCATCTTTTAGTTTTCTTTTTGGTGATGGTATTCCATGAACTACTTCATCATTAATAGATGTACATATGGTAGCAGGATATCCCTCATATCCTAGAAATGAAGGAGTACATCCTCTTTCTGTTATGAAAGTATAAGCTATGTCATCTATTTCTTTTGTAGTTATGCCTTGCTTTACTACACTTTCCATATGTTCAAGTAAATCATAACATACTTTTCCAGCATATTCCATATTTTTTATTTGTTCTTCTGTTTTTATACTAACCATTATCCACTCCTAAAAGAGATGTTATCTCTTTAAATACTATATCTGGGTGCTCAGAGCCATCTAATTTAATTAGTTTACCTTTTTCTTCATAGTATTTTATTACTGGTAATGTATCACTTAAGTATATATCATATAATTTTTCATAAGCTTCTTTAGTATCATCTTTTCTAATACTAAGAGGGCTTCCACACTCGTCACATACCCCTTCTTGTTTTGGTTTTAAATAGTCAACATTTATATTATAACTTTTTCCACAATTAGGGCAAGTAGCACGACCTAGTTTTCTTTTTAAACCTGTTTCTTTAGATATGTCTAAGAATATTACATAAGTTACTTCTAGATTTAGTTTTTGTAATATTCTTTCATAATCTTTTACTTGATTTAGTTTTCTAGGATATCCATCCATTATAAATGGTATGTTTAAATCAATTTTATTTAGTTTATCTAGGATTAGACGCGCCATTAAGGAGTCATCTACTAAAGCACCACGCGCCATTATTTCACTTACTTCTTTTCCTAATGGAGTACCTTCTTTTTCTACTTCTCTTAGGACTTCTCCTGCGCTTATGTGATTAAATTCGTAGCGTTCTTTTAGTAAGTGACTATATGTGCCTTTTCCCGCGGCAGGAGGTGCGATAAAGATTATATTCATTACTACCTCCTATATGCACGAGATGCTACACTACTTTCAAGTTGTTTATAAGTTTCAAGTAATACACCGACTACGATTAGTATACTAGTTCCACCTAATGTTACTCCACTTGGTAAGTCTTTCATTACCCAAGAGAATATAATAGGTATTGCGGCTAGTAATGCTATGAATATAGCTCCCATAAATGTAATTCTTGATAATACTTTTGATATGTATTTTGTTGTTTCTTTTCCTGGTCTTACACCTGGTATGTATGCATTTTGTCTGTTTAGATTTTTAGATATATCTTCTGGATTTACTGCTGCTACATAAGTGTAACCATAAGTAAATGCTATTATTAGTAAGATATAAATTATGAATCCAACAGGTGTAGTTGTTGTTAAGTATTTGTTTATAAATAATGTTACACTATCATTATTTGCAAGTCTTGATATCATTGTTGGAATTGCTAGTATGGCTGATGCGAATATTACTGGCATAACAGATGCACTGTTGATACGAAGTGGTAAAAATGAACCACTGTTTTTGTATGCTCCTGTACTTCTGTTAGAATATTGTATAGGTATTCTTCTTTCAGCTTCATCTACAAATATTACTCCAATAATTATTCCTATATATAATATAATGAATATTATAAATGCTACAATTCCTACTACTGTATTAGAGCCATCTAAGATTAGGCTTTGGAAAGCATTTACCATCATTGCTGGTACTGTATTTATGATACCTGCCATGATTATAAGGCTTATTCCGTTTCCAATACCTTTGTTAGTTATTTCATCTCCTAGATATAGTAAGAAGGCTGTTCCTGCAGTTAGGATTACACTTACTTCTACATATTCTATGGCTGAGCCAGATTTTCCCATAAACATTAGTGAATATATATAGCCTTCAATGAAAGCAAATATTATTCCTAAATATCTATTGATTCTGTTTATTTTTCTTCTTCCTTCTTCACCCATTTCTTTTAAGTCTTTGAAGTAAGATATACCCATTATATCCATTTGTAATACTTGCATTACTATAGACGCTGTGATATATGGCATTACTCCAAGGGCGAATATACTAAATTGTTTTAGTCCTCCACCGCTCATGGCGTTTAGAAGTTCAAGAAATCCTAAATCATCTGTTATAGCTCTCATACCTGGTACTGTTATTGCATTACCTAGAGCAAATATGAATAGTGCACCTATTGTGAATAAGACTCTGTTTCTTAAATCTTTATTAGTTTTCTTAAATATTTGCTTAAATGTTGCAAACATCTAAATCACCTCAACTTTTCCACCAATACTTTCTATTTTATTTATAGCAGTATTTGTAAATAAATTAGCTTTAACAGTTAATTTCTTTTCAAGTGTACCGCTTCCTAGCACTTTTATTCCGTTTAATTCTTTTTTCACAAGTCCGCTAGTTTTTAGTAATTCTGGTGTTATAGTTGTTCCATCTTCAAATCTGTTTAAGTCAGATACGTTTATAACACTATATCTTGTAGTAAATCTAGCATTATTAAATCCTCTTCTTGGTATTCTTTTGTATAATGGATTTTGTCCACCTTCAAACCAAGGTTTAATGCTTGCTCCTGAACGAGCTTTTTGTCCTTTTTCTCCACGTCCACTTGTTTTTCCGTGACCTGAGCCTGGACCTCTACCAACTATTTTACTTCTGTGAGTAGATCCAGGATGGTTTTTAAGTTCATTTAATTTCATTATCCTATAATCTCCTCTACTTTTTTACCACGTAATTCTGCAATATGTTCAGCACTTCTTTGTGCTTTTAGTGCGTTCATTGCAGCTTTAGCAGTGTTTATTTGTGTATTACTTCCAAGGGATTTTGATACTATATCTTTTACCCCAGCAAGTTCTAATACGTTACGAACTGGTCCACCTGCGATAATACCACTACCGGCTTTAGCAGGTTTGATAAGTACTCTTGCAGCTCCACATGTTCCAATTACTTCATGAGATAGTGTTCTTTCATCTACTAAGTCAACTTTGATAACATTTTTCTCAGCTGCTTTGATAGCTTTTGAAATTGCTTCTGGTACTTCATTTGCTTTTCCAGTTCCTAGTCCAACTTTACCTTTTCTGTCTCCAACGGCTACTGTTGCAGTAAATCTCATAGAACGTCCACCTTTAGTTGTTTTAGATACACGACCAATTGAGATTACTTTTTCTTCGTATGGACTTTTCTTTGCAAATTCTCTTTTGTTATTTCTTTCTCTTTTATTATTTTCCATCGATATCCTCCTTAGAATTTAAGTCCAGCTTCTCTTGCTTTGTCTGCTAGGGCTTTTACTCTTCCGTGATATTTGTAACCACCACGGTCAAATACTACTTCTGTTATTCCTGCTTTTTTAGCACGAGAGGCTATTTCTTCTCCTACTTTTTCGGCTACACTTACATTTCCACCTTTAAGTTTCATATCTAAAGAAGAGGCACTTACTAATGTTTTTCCAGTTTCATCATCTATGATTTGAGCATAGATATTTGTATTACTTCTAAATACATTTAGTCTTGGCATACTTGCAGTTCCAGAAAGGTTCTTTCTTATACGAGCATGTCTTTCAATACGACTTACATTTTTTGATTCTTTTTTTATCATATTCTTTTACCTCCCTAAGCAGCTTTCTTTCCTTCCTTACGTCTTATGTGTTCTTCTTTATATTTTATACCTTTACCTTTGTAAGGTTCTGGCATACGCACTTTACGAACTTGTGCTGCAAATTCTCCTACTAATTGTTTGTCAAATCCACTTACTGTTAATTCAGTAGCACTTGGACTTTCCATTTTTATTCCTTTTGGTGCTTCAATTTTAACTGGATGACTGTAACCTGCACTTATTGTTAGGCTTGAACCAGCTACTTGAAATTTGTAACCAACACCATTTATTTCTAATTCTTTTTTAAATCCAGTACTTACTCCTATTAGCATATTACTAATATTTGCATTAGTAGTTCCATGTAATTGTTTTAATGCTTTTGTGTCATTAGCTCTACTCACTAATACTTTTCCATCTTCAACTTTAACATTAATTCCAGGTTTTATGGTAGTGCTCATTGAACCTAAAGGTCCAGTTACTGTAACACTATCTATACTAACTTCAACTGTTACTTTTTCAGGTATAGTTAAGATTCTTTTTCCTATTCTACTCATAACTTACACTCCTTACCAGATATATGCAAGAACTTCTCCACCTAAGTTTTCTTTTCTTGCTTCCTTATCTGTCATTATTCCTTTTGAAGTTGAGATAATAGCTATTCCAAGACCATTAAGTACTCTTGGTACTTCTTCACTTTTTACATAAACTCTAAGTCCTGGTTTACTAATTCTTTTTAAACCTGTGATTACGCTTTCTTTTCTTGCACCGTATTTTAAATTTAATGTTAATGTTTCTTTAGATCCATCTTTTTCTACTTCAAATCCACTGATGTATCCTTCGCTTTCTAAGATTCTACTTATTTCTTTTGTCATTTTAGAACTAAGTACTGTAACTGTTTTGTATTTCATTGCATTTGCATTACGGATTCTTGTAAGCATGTCTGCAATTATATCATTTACCATATTTAACAGTCCTCCCTTCTTACCAACTAGACTTTTTAACGCCTGGTATTTGTCCTTTGTATGCTAATTCTCTAAAGCATATACGACATAGCCCATATTTTCTTAGTACTCCGTGAGGTCTTCCGCATCTTTCACATCTAGTATAATTTCTTACAGAAAATTTTGAGCCTTTTTTCCAACTTACTTTTTTACTTGTCTTTGCCACTTTTGACCTCCTTATTTTTTAAATGGTAAACCGAAACTACTTAGTAATTCTAAAGCTTCTTCATTAGTTTTGGCAGTTGTTACCATAACTATATCTAAACCTCTTGTTTTAATTACTTCATCATAGTCTACTTCTGGGAATATTAGTTGTTCTTTTATTCCTAAAGTATAGTTTCCTCTTCCATCAAAACTTCCCTTTGATATTCCTCTAAAGTCACGTACACGAGGTAGGGCAATTGTGATTAATTTTTCTAAGAAAATATACATTTTGTCTCCTCTTAGAGTGACTTTACATCCAATTTTGTTTCCTTCTCTAAGTTTGAAGCCTGCGATTGATTTTCTAGCTTTTGTTATTACAGGTTTTTGTCCTGCGATAGCTTCTAGTTCTTTAACTGCAGCTTCTAAGTATTTAGAATCTGAGATAGCATCTCCGACACCCATATTTAATACTATTTTTTCAAGTTTAGGAACTTCCATAATAGAAGTATAGTTAAACTTTTTTGTTAGAGCAGGCACGATTTCTTCATTATATAATTTCTTTAATGTTTCCATTTTAGCCTCCTATTTATTTACTTTCTTTTTTAGTACTTTTT
>CANRHY010000050.1 GCA_947630515.1 uncultured Bacilli bacterium | reverse complement strand
TAATATAAAAAGATATAGACTCCTATATAATATAGATAAAGGTAATATGACACAAAAAGATTTAGCAGAAAGAATAGGAGTTAGTACTTCACTTATAGGAGGACTAGAAAGTAATAATTTAAGCCAGGGTATTAGTATATACAATTTGTATAAGATAAGTGAAGTATTAAGAGTTCCTATAAATAAGTTTTTTGAATAAGTAGAAATACTTATTCTTTTGTGTTATACTTTATACTAGGTGTTTTAAATGGAAAAAGAGAAAATTAGAAATTTTTCAATAATTGCGCATATTGACCATGGTAAAAGTACGCTTGCTGATAGGATATTAGAGCTTTGTGGTAATGTTAGTGAAAGAGAAAAGAAAGACCAAATGTTAGATTCAATGGAACTTGAAAGGGAAAGAGGTATAACTATAAAATTAAATGCTGTTGAACTTAAGTATAAAGGTTATACTCTTCATTTAATAGATACTCCAGGACATGTAGATTTTTCTTATGAAGTAAGTAGAAGTTTAGCTGCATGTGAGGGTGCAGTACTTGTAGTTGATGCGACTCAAGGAATAGAAGCACAAACTTTAGCTAATTTATATTTAGCGCTTGATAACAACTTAACAATAATTCCAGTAATAAATAAAATAGATTTACCTAATGCTGATATAGAAAGAGTATCAAATGAACTTATTAATTTAGGGTTTAATAAAGAAGAAATAATTTTATGTAGTGGTAAAACTGGAGAAGGGGTAAGTAGTTTACTAGATAGAGTAATAGAAAGAATAAAGCCTCCAGTAAGTGAAATAGAAGAATTTCGTGCATTAATTTTTGATAGTTATTTTGATAGTTATAAAGGCGTAGTTGCGCTTATTCGTGTTACTGATGGTAAAGTTAAAGTAAAAGATAAGATTAAAATGGTTAGTACTGGGGCAGTATATGAAGTTACTGCTTTAGGAAAAACTACTCCTAAAGATAAAAAACTTGAAGAATTATCTAGTGGAGAAGTAGGTTATTTAGTAGGTAGTATTAAAAGTATAGAAGACGTAAGAGTTGGGGATACCATAGTACATGAGGGTAGTAATGTTTTACCACTTCACGGGTACAAGCCTATGAAACCTATGGTTTATAGTGGTCTTTATCCAATAGATAGCACTAAATTTGAAGCATTAAAAGAAGCTTTAATGAAATTAAAACTAAGTGATGCCTCTTTATCATTCGAGCCTGAAAAAAGTGAAGCGTTAGGTTTTGGTTTTAGATGTGGCTTTTTAGGTCTTTTACATATGGACATAATAGAAGAGAGAATAGAAAGAGAATTTGGAATTGAATTAATTCTTACAAGTCCTTCTGTAGTATACGAAGTAAAGTTATCTAATGATAGTGTAGTATATATTGATAGTCCTACTAAAATGCCTGAAGCAAGTAAAATTAAGTTAATAAAAGAGCCTTTTGTAAAGACTAATATATTTGTACCAACTGAGTTTGTAGGGCCTGTTATGGAGTTATGTCAAAATAAAAGAGGAATATATAAAAATATGGTGTATATAGATGAAAAGAGAGTAAATATTATATATGAACTTCCTCTTAATGAAATAGTGTATGATTTTTTTGATAAATTAAAGAGTTTTACTAAAGGTTATGCTTCATTTGATTATGAATTTATTGGTAATATAGAAAGCGATTTAGTAAAATTAGATATATTATTAAATGGAGTAGTAGTCGATGCTTTAAGTATAATAGTTCATAAAACAGAAGCTTATAACAGGGGTAAAAAAATAGTAGAGAATTTAAAAAAGATAATACCTAGGCAATTATTTACTGTACCAATTCAAGCTAGTATAGGTTCACGTGTTATTGCAAGAGAGACTATTCCAGCAATGAAAAAAAATGTGCTTGCTAAATGTTATGGAGGAGATGTTTCAAGAAAGAGAAAACTACTTGAAAAACAAAAAGAAGGTAAAAAAAGAATGAAACAAGTAGGTAGTGTAGAAGTACCACAAGAAGCATTTTTATCAGTATTAAGTGTAGATAATGAAGAATAATTTAAAAAAATTTCAAGTTATATAGCAAATAACTGTAATCTTTGTTATAATAATATAATTGTAAATATTGGTGTAAAAGTTTTACTATATGTTTACAAAATTAACTTTGTTTTAATTTCTATGGTATAATGTTATTAGACCATAGAGATTTCTTTATGGTGGTGATATAATTGAATAGTACAACAATAGTCGATATTGAGAGAAAAATTCCTTTAGGTATTACTAATCCGTATATTATAAAATGTAGTGACGGGAAAAAATATGTTGCAAAATTTCCAGGTAATCCAGAGGGCACAAAAGTTTTGGTTAATGAATATGTCTGTGTAGAATTAGCAAAATTATTAGGCTTGCCAATTCCAAATTATAAATTAATACAAATAGATAATATTCAAAAATATAAAAATGTATTAACGGATATCGATTTAGTTAATGGAACAGTATTTTGTAGTGAATTTATTGATAAAGCTACAAATGTTCCGGGTTATCAAGTATTAACAAAAATATCAAATAAATTTGATACAATTAAAATATTAATTTTTGATGTCATTGTGGGAAATAATGATAGAAATCCAGGAAATTTGCTAATTAATTTAAAAAACAATTCATTAATTATGATAGATCATTCACATGTATTTGTATATGAAGCTTTATGGAATGAACATAATTTAAAAGAGTTAGTTGGTAGTAAAATAGATATATCAAAAATGAACAAATTTAATTTTGAAAATTTATCCTTGTGTTTAAATGATAATAATTATATAACGGAAATTTTAGAATATATAAATCATATAAAATGTTTAAAGGATTCTAAAATTGATGAAATTCTTGATAATATTCCAAATGACTGGAATATATTAGACATAGAAAAAAAGATTTTAAAAGAATTTTTGTTAGATAGATTACATAGAATAAATGAAATTTGTATAATGTTAAATATAGAAGGTGGTGATTAATATGATACGAAATGTTAAATTTGCAATTATGAAATATGTTCCTAATTATGAAAGAGATGAACGTATGAATGTTGCTGTTGTCCTCCATTCTCCTGAGGATAGGTTTTTATCTATTAAAATTATTAAAAATTGGCGTAGACTTAGGGAGTTTGATGATGAATTAGATATTGATTTTATGAAATCTTACTTAAAAACTGTAGAAGACCAATTTAATTATAATTTAAGTAACTTTGAAAATATAAATATAGAAGATGAGTGTCTTCTAGAAAAAATGACACAATTTTATATTAATCAATTTGTATTTGTAATTTCTAATGTTTCTATAGAATAAAGTTGTGAAGAATTTTTAACAAAATTAAAAGATAATTATTTATATTATGATACTGATAAGAAGAAAAGAATATCAAAAAAGGATAGTATTCTATTCTTTGGTGAATTATTACGTGGAAAAAATATTTCATATGAGTTAGTTGGCACTAAAAATTCATTGATTGGTGCATATGATGAAAAAATAAATGTGGATTTAAAGATTAAAGATAAATATTATAAAGTAATTAATTTTAATGATTCAAATATAGATTCGTATGTTCCCACAATAAAAATGTGGATGATGAATGCACTAGAACTTAGAGATAAAAGAGAAAAATTGGTATTTGTTATAAATGAACAAATTAATGACGAGAAGGTAAATATGTTTATTAAAATGCTTAGTAAGTATGCAGACGTTGTTAAATTAAGTGAATTTAATAGTTATTTTAAATAATCTTTATTAAATAATTTAAAAAAAACTTGATAAAATTTAAATACTATTGTAATATTAATATAGAATAAAGAGGAGTGTTAGTGTTATGAATGCATTAGAAATGAGCTCGTATATACCTAAATTTATTAATTTTTGGGAATTTTTCATACTAATAACATTAATATTCTCTTTTCTTTTTATATTTTTAGGTGATAATATTTATAAAAAATATAATATTAATGGTATTACTCGTTTTATTCCTTTTTATAATTTGATATTACTTTTAGATATAGTAAAAATGCCTAGGATTTACTTTATATTACTCGTTTTACCTATTTTAAATATAGTTACTATATTAATTATGTTGTATAGACTTGGTGTAATATTTAATACATCTAAGAAATTTACTGTAGGTTTAGTTTTACTTCCAGTTATATTTGTACCTATTTTAAATTATAGAGATGTATTTAAGAGTTTATATAGTGAAGAAAATAAAAAGGAAAGTACAGTTGTTAATAATGAATCTCAACTTGTAATAGATAGCATTAATAATCCAAATGAGGCACCTGTAATGGTTTCTATGTTAACTCAAAATGAGTATAATAAGTTAAATGAAGTGGAGACTCCTCAAGATAAAATTGATAATATTTTTAAAGAAAGTGTTAAAGAAATACCTCCAGTTCCTGCATTTAAGGCACAAAAGAATGTCGTAGATAATATATTTGAAAATGCTCCTATGATAGATAACATACCTATTAGAGTGGAAGAAGAGAGAGAAGTTTTACCAGAACTTAATTCTTTAGATGATATAACAAGTACTCCAAAAGTAGATAATGTATTTAAGATGGAGATAGAAAAAATTCCACCAGCACCTACATTTAAAGCAATTAAAAACGTAGATAATCAAATAAATAATGTTCCTACTCTAAAAGAAGAACCACCTAAGATTATAAAAGTTGAGCCAGTAGAAGTAACACCAATAAAAGAAAATAAATTTATAAAAGATCCTAATGATGAAGAGGAAGTTATAGAAATAGTAGAACTATAAAAAGTTCTATTTTTTTCTTTAGTTTATTGTAATAATATGTTATAATCAAAATATAATAGAAGAAGGAAAGTGATGTAAAATGAAAACAAGAGTTATATCTGCAATAACAATTCTTATAATACTTATACCTATAATATTAATAGGTGGAAATTTATTTTATATAGGAGCTTCTATAATAGGTTTATTAGGATTTATTGAACTTCTTAATGCAAAATATAGTGATAAATATCTTCCATTTATAATGAAAGTATTTGCGGTTATTTCATTTTTATTAATAATGATAAATAATTGGAATTTTGTAGGAAGTTTTTATTTCGCTGATTATCAAAGAATTACTGCAGTATTGTTTTTGTTACTAATTCCACTTATATTTTATAATAAGAGTAAAAAATATACTATTGAAGATGCGACATATTTACTTGGAATAGTGTTCTTTTTAGGAATAACATTTAATCAATTGGTAAGATTAAGAATTGATAATTTAAATATTTTTCTATTTGTGATTATTATTACGATACTTACTGATACATTTGCTTATTTTACTGGAATGCTTATAGGTAAACATAAGTTATGTCCAAGCGTTAGTCCTAATAAAACTTGGGAAGGTTTTATTGGAGGGGTTTTAGTTTCAACATTTGTTGGTACAGTATTTTATATAAATTTATTTACGTATTCTAGCGTACTAAAAATAATATTATTTGTATTACTTTTAAGTATAGCAGGAGAAATAGGAGATATGGTCTTTAGCGCGATAAAAAGATATTTTAAGATAAAAGACTTTAGTAATTTAATTCCAGGACATGGTGGCGTCCTTGATAGGCTTGATAGTGTAATATTCGCGTGTTTAATATTTAGTTATCTAAGCGTATTATTATAGTGGAGGTTTTATGATAAATTTTATAATAACATTATTAATTTTGATAATAATACTTGGAATAATAGTATTTATTCATGAATTTGGGCATTTTCTAGCTGCTAAAAAAATAGGTGTATATGTTCATGAATTTGCAATAGGTATGGGTCCTAAAATATTTAGTTTTAAAAGAAAGAATGATGAGACAAGATATAGTTTAAGACTTCTTCCACTAGGAGGATATACAAGTCTTGCAAGTGATATGGAGACAAGTAAAGGTTTAAAAAAAGAACAAGTTTTAGAAAACAAATCATTTTTAGGAAAATTCTTTGTACTTATAATGGGTATAGTATTTAATTTTATACTTGCTATAGTGTTCTTATTTATAAATGGGTTAATATATGGTAGTCCTATAAATAAGCCTTATGTTGGAGATGTAGTAGTAGATAGTCCTAGTTATATTGGAGGTCTTAAAGAGGGAGACTTGATAACTAAAATAAATAACAAGAAAGTAAAAAGTTGGGACGATGTATTACTTGAAACAAGATTTAGTAAATCTAAGGGTGAGTTTGTATTTAGTATTGTAAGAAATGGAGAGACACTTGATTTAACAATTACGCCAACTTATGAGAAAAATGAAGATGGGGAAGAAACGCCTACATTTGGTTTTGCTGAAAGGGAGACGAAAGAGACAGGACTCGTAAGTGCACTAAAGTATGGTTTTGTAGGTACATATGAAAATACAATAAGTGTATTTAATATATTAGGTAAATTATTTACAGGTAAAATTGGAGTAAATAATTTAAGTGGTCCAATCGGGGTATATAGTGTAATAGACCAAGTTAAAGAAACAGGACTTGAAACACTTATATATTTAACTGCTTATTTAAGCATAAATGTTGCAATAATTAATTTAATTCCTGTGCCTGTATTTGATGGAGGAAGAATACTTTTACTTATAATAGAAAAAATAATAGGAAGAAAAGTTAATCCAAAAGTAGAAACATATTTAAATAACATAGGAGCTATACTTCTAATATTATTAATGTTATATGTAGCAGTAAATGATATATTTAAACTATTTTAAATTTTATTGATAATAATAAAAAGATGTGATAAAATAAGGTTTGTAAATTGAAGAAGAAGGACAAGATAAATAATGTATATTTTATAGAGAGTTAGTGGAAGGTGGAAACTAATAGTTAAGTTATTTATTACTACCTTTTGAAAGAGATTAATAGTCTACGTTATTTCACGTTATAGAAAGTAAAGTTAAACACTAGGATGGTACCGTGTACTTTAATAGCACTCCTTATAATTAGAGTGCTTTTTCTATATAAGGAGGTAAAAATGAGCGAGAAAAAGCAAATACTCTTAAAATTATTTGCATATTTAAGAGAAAATGGAGAAAATGAACAAAAAATAGACTTTGTAGA
>CANRHY010000049.1 GCA_947630515.1 uncultured Bacilli bacterium | reverse complement strand
TATAAATACAATTAAAGAATTTATAGAATACTTAAATAATTTAGAAGAAACGACTAAAAACGCTGAAATAGTTAAACACCTTTCTCGTTAACTTAATAAATTTTTTCTTTCTTATACTTACAAAATATGCTATAATATATACCTGTCTTAAAGGAAGTGATTTATAGTGTTAGAAGAAAAATTTATAGAAGAAATAACTTCTCTTCTATTAGAATATTCCTATATAACTAACTATGAAAGTCTTATGAGTTTACTTAATAATCACTTCAAAAATAAAGACTTAACAAAAATAACAAATGAAGAATTTATGGAAGTTAGCAAGTGTTTACTTAACAAAAAAGCTAAAGAACAAATAACTATAAATAAAAGAGTAATACTTAATTACATAGATAATTTTATTGACTTAAACAACCTAAAAGAAGAATTACCAAAAATACCTTTACTATTTGAAAAAATAAAATATGAAGAAAGTATAGAAGACTACATTTACATACTAAATAATAATAAAGAAATATATAATTTTGTCTCTAAAATAAAGATAGATTTAGATTCAATTGACCCGATTAATAATTTTGTAATTGCCTATGAACTTATAACTAATGAAGCGTCTTTTCTAGATGATGAAACACTTGAAAGCACTAAAGAAGGTGATTATTATAATGTAGATGCAGTAAAACAATATCTCTACTGGGCCAGTGTTAACCCATTACTTACAAAAGAAGAAGAAACAGAATTATTTAAAAAATTAGAAAATGGAAGTAAATACGCTAAAGAAGAAATAGCCGCACATAATCTAAAATTAGTAGTTAGCATTGCAAAAAAATACCAAAATGCTAAACTAGAATTTCTTGATATGATACAAGAAGGAAACTTAGGACTACTAAAAGCAATAGACAGATTTGATTATAAAAAAGGATATAAATTTTCTACATATGCCACTTGGTGGATAAGACAATCAATCTCGCGTGCAATAGAAGAAAAATCAAGAATGATAACTCTTCCTGCATACATGTTTTATGAAGTTCAAAAATTTAAAAAGAAAAAAGATTCACTAGAACAACAAATGGGTAAAACATTAAATGAAAAAGAATTATCTAAGTTGTTAAAAATAGACGAAAATAAAGTAAAAGAATATTTAAGTTACTTAGAAGACGTAAGAAGTATAGATTATCAAATAGAAAGTGAAGGAGATACTTTAGAAATTTTTATAAAAGACGAAACTGCTGTAGTAGAAGATAAAGTATTAGATGACTCATTAAAAGACACACTAAATAAAGCATTTGCTTTAGCTAACTTAACCCAAAGAGAAATAGAAGTTCTTTCTCTAAGATATAATAATGATAAAAAATTAACACTAGAAGAAATAGGCAAAAAGTATAAATTAACAAGAGAAAGAATAAGACAAATAGAAATACGCGCAATAAGCAAATTAAGAAAAAAACAAGTATTAAGGCTCCTTGCCCCTTACATAGAAGATGAAGCTAAAGGTCTTTTATTTACTTCTTTAGAAAAAGAAAAAGAATACCTAAAATCATTTACTAATAGTGAAAAAAACTTAAGTGGTAGATTAACTAAAAAAAATATAATATATAACTTTAAAAATTATGATATATTTAGTGTACTTTCTGTTATAAAAGAACTTACTCAAAAAGAAAAAGATATCTTATATACATATTATGATGAATATACATTTAACAAACTTAAATTAAATTATGAAGACAAAACGAACATAAATTACATAATAGAAAAAATAAAAAAACACTCAAAAACTAACTATGACACAGATAGTGAAAGAAGAGATAATTTATATAATCACTTTATAGGTTTTACAAGTACTCAAGTTTTATATGGGTTAAATAATCTTACTTTAGAAGAAAAAAATCTATTAAATAATTACTATGACAAAAATTATGTATTAATAAATTATAATATATCTAAAAGTGATAGAATTAAACTAAATAATTTAATGCTTAAAATTCATAGAATTTTATTTAAAGAAAAAGTAACAGAAATAATAAATAATAGAAATCTATTAAAAAGCACAAATCTAACTAAGGACGAATTAACTAATATAATTAAGTTACTAAAACCAAATAATCAATATATAATAAATTCTATATATAATGAGGACTACACTGATTATAAAATAACAGAGTTAGATAACCATAACTATAAATTATTTTCTGCTGCCCTTATAAATTTACATAAAATAATAGAAAACTCTCAAAGTGACGTATACTTAATTGATAACTTACTAAATTACTTAGAAATAACTAAAGAAGAATTATTAGTAGTATTAAAAAACTTACCTTTAAAACAAAGAGAATTAATAGAAAGTACTTATAATAAAGACTTCACTCATATTAAGAACACTCCTTTAGAAAAAGAAAAAAATATATTAGAAAAAATAATAATAGACTTACAAAAAAGAGTGTTAGATGAAAAGAAACTAATAAGTATAGAAAGTGAAAAAGATAAAAGAAGTAATTTACAAAAATACCTAAATTTAACAAGTGACGAAATAAATGTATTACTTACAAAACTAACACCTAGACAAAAAGAAATAATCACAAAAAGATATAATGAAGACTTTACTTCATATAATAGTATTATCTTACCCTTTAGTTTTAAAAAATCTTTTGACCAAAGTATAAATGCACTTACAAAATTAGTAGAAAAAGATAAGTCTCAACCTAAAGAAAAAACATATAAATATGAAAACTTATCTAAATTACTAAGAAAATCTAAAGAAGAAATACTTGAAAGTGTAAAAAGTCTACCTAAACTAGAAAAAGAAATTATAATGACTGTATATAATAGTGACTTTACAAAAATAGTAAATCCTGACTTTATACATGAAAAGCGCCAACTTTATTATCACGCGATTAATAAATTAATAAATGAAGATGATGGAATAAAAAGGTGTAAATACTCAAATTTAATAGTTTACTTTAACAAAACAAAAGAAGAAATTTTAGATGGACTTAACTCATTATCTCCAGTACAAAAAAGTATTTTATTAAAAAGATATAACAGTGATTTTACAAGTTTTAGTAAAAATGTACTAAGTCCTAAAGAAAAAAGTCAAGTAACTAATGCTATAAGAAGACTTGAAAGCTTATTTAATATAAAAAATAGGCACGAAAAAGATAAAGATGGTTACCAAAACTTAACAGTATACCTTAACAAAACAAAAGAAGAAATAGAACAAGCTTTAACTTCTCTTACACCAAGACAAAAAAGTATTTTAATAAAAAGATATAATCCTGACTTCACTTCTTATAGTGATAAAACACTAACTACAGAAGAAAGAAGTGCTTTAAATTCATCTCGTCATGCATTAGTAAGAGTATTTGAAAAAGAAAGACTTAAAGAAATAAAATTAGAGTTACTACTAAACTACATTCTAGAGTGTCCTCACTCAGTAACCCCTAAAGAATTATCATTTAAATTTAACATAAAATTAAAAGAAGTATTAGAATTACTTGAATATTACCTAAAAACATATAAAAGTGATGAACAAACAAAAGAAATAGAAAAAAAATTAATATTAAAATAAGGAGAAAAAATGAAACAAAAAGAAGAATTAATTAATGATTTATATTTAGAGTATAGTTATTTATCTCTTGATTATGAAACTCTTGAAAATTTAGTAAATACTTATAAAAAAGAAAGTATTATAAGAGAAAAACTTAGTAGTATTATAAAAGATAACATAACAAAAGATAAAAATTTATTACTAAAATATATAGATAATTTAATAGAAAAAAACTCTACATATAAAAAAGAATTAGATAAAATCTATAATTTCTTTTCTAAACTTGATTATACTCCATCAATTGATGACTACTTATATATATTATCAAAAAGTAGTGTAGTTTTAAATTATACAAAAACTGCTAAAGAAAAAAATGATAATACATATACTGAACTAACTGATACATATGATATCTTAACTAATGAAGAAGAAGTTATAGAAGAAAAAGATTTAGAAACAGGTTATAGTGATGATTCAGTTAAACAATACATTAAATGGATATCAAAAATACCTAAGATTACTAAAGAAGAAGCAATAGATTTAGCAAATAAAAGAGACGCTGGGGATACTCATGCAGTAAATAGCTTAGTAGAAGCTAATTTAAGATTAGTAGTAAGCATTGCTAAATGGTATACTAATCGTGGACTTAGTATAATGGACTTAATCCAAGAAGGTAGTATGGGTCTTATGAAAGCCGCAACTAAATATGACCAAAAAAAGGGTTTTGCTTTTTCTACATATGCTACATGGTGGATTAGACAAAGCATCGCCCGTGCCATCGCGGACCAAGCAAGAACAATACGTATACCAGTTCATAAAATTGAAGTATATAACAAATACCTAAAAACAATAAAGTCATACAAAATGGAATATGGAATAACTCCTACTAAAGAAGAACTAAGTGAAATACTATCTTTACCTATACAAAAAATAAATGAACTTGAACAAATGACAGAAGAGCCACTTAGTTTAAGCATGCAAATAGGTGAAGAAGGAGACTCCTCTTTAGAAGATTTTGTTACTAAAGAAGAAGATGAACTTGAAGATAAAGTATTAAATAGTTCCCTAAAAGACGTATTAATAAAAGCCATGAATATAGCAAAATTATCTGAAAGAGAAAAAGAAATAATAATGCTAAGATTTGGTTTAATTGGAGGAAGAGAATACACATTAGAAGAAATAGGTTCAAAATATAAAATAACAAGAGAAAGAGAGTCACGTACCCTAAGAAAACTAAGACAATCATCTATGTCTAAAGAGATGGAAGACTTCATATTCACGCGTAATAATGAGCCTGCTACTGTAGTTTCTACTACTCCTAAACAAAAAAATGAAGTATTTGTCTATAACACAAGATATAAAAGAACTAACATAAAATCATATGACATAAGAACAAACCTTTTCACTGCCTTTAAAATGTATAGTGATAGAGAAATAATAGAAAGTATAAATAATTTAGATTTTCTTAAACAAAAAAATTTAAGAGAACTTTATAATGATAACTATATGACTTTAAAAGTACCACTAACAAAAGAAAATGAAACAAAACTAAATAGTGTATTAAAGTCTCTTGCAAATGTTTTAATAGACATGCACCCACTAGACTTAACTAACAAAAATAACTTAATAGAGACTTTTAAATGCTTTACATTAAAAGAAATAGAAACATGTATCTACTTCCTAAGTGAAGAAGAAAAAGAAGCTATCATTTACTTATATAATGATGAACTAACTAACTATAAATCTTCTTTTGGTCCACTTAACTTTAATTATCTAAGTGAATTATCAGTAAGAGGATTAGTAAACTTAAACAAATTACTTGTATATAACCGCATAAAACTACCACTAGAACCATCTTCTAAAGAAACAAAAGGACTAACACAAAACTTAGTAATGTTGTATCCTCATGTAGAAGTACCAAAACTTAAAAGCATAATAGAAGAATTACCAAAGAGTGAAAGAGATGTAATAAAAACAAGATATGATAAAAATTTATATGAATTAAAATCAAGTATCCTTACTTTAAAAGAATATAGGTTACTTTATAAAGCATTTATGGATATATCATATTACATAAAATATGGACAAATTAACTCTTCACTTTTAGATATTACAGATAACTTACCAAGTGTATTAAATGAAAACGAAGATTCTATCATAAGAGGTATAGAAAAGTTAAACCAAAAATCAAAGAATATTTTATATAAAGTATATAACAAAGACTTAACTAAAAAAGCATATTTTAATATAACTTCAAATGAACGAATAACTTTACCTAATATACTAAAAAAACTAAAAAGTATAATAAATGAAAACAAAATGAACCAAATTGATTTAACTGAATTTTATGAATTAAATACTGAAGTACTAAATAACATAATGAAAAAATTAACTAAAAGTGAACTTTCTATAATAAAATCTTGTTATAAAGAAGACTTAAAATATAATATGAGCGCTACTGTAAAAAAAGAAGAACTAAAAAAAGCATTAAATCACTTACAAGAATTAGTAACTAACTTTAAAAAAGCATTTTTATATGATAAAGAAGATATATTATTAAATTTGCTTAGTACTAAGAGTGAATTAGATAAAAATATAATAATACATAGACTTGGAATAAAAACAAATAGTTTAAGTACTAAAGAAATATCCATAATGTATGACGTAAAAGAAGAATACATTAGAAATGTAGTACTTGATTACTTAAAATCAGTAGAAAGTAGTGTATCTTTGCCATACAAAAGAACACTTACAAAAGAATAAATGACATATTCATTTATTCTTTTATTTTACTTATAATTTTTTTAAGAAAATCTATTTTTACATAATAAGGTAACTCTAAAGTATAAAAGACACCCTTTTTAGGAAACAAAACTCTCCAAGGTTTAACATAATCTCTAAATAAAATATTGTAGTCTTTATCTAACAAAACGACATAAATTTTTTGTCTCATAAAAAACGTATGAATCCCATTTGTATTTTCTAAAAGAAGCCCATATCTAAAATTTTTCTTACCCATAAGTCCAAAAAATTTCTCTTTAAAACTTTCAGCAATCTTTACATTTAAATTTTCATTAATACTTACACATTTCATACATTAATATTATCATATTGAATTGACAAAATAAAGATATTTTTATAAAATTATAGTAGGGTGAAGATAGTATGGTAAATAAAAATGGTCAAGCACTTACAGAATATGTCCTTATAATCGCACTTATAAGCATAATAGCTATCACCGTAGTAAACCTATTTGGTGGTTACTTAAAAGATGCGATAACAAAAGCTGGGTGTGGTCTTGCTATGCAAGAATATGTTGAAGGAGAAAATCCAGGAGAAGGTTACTGCGAATAACTAGGAGGATTTATGAACAAAAAGGGGCAAGCATTAGTAGAATTTGTAATAATACTTCCTGTAGTAATTCTACTCTTTTTCGCAGGAATTGATATTGGAAGAGTAATAATAAGAACTAATGAATTAGAAAGTCTTACTACAGACGTAGTAGATTTATACAAAAGTGGTTCTACTTATGAAGAAATACTTTCCTATATAAAAGAAACTAACGAAAATAACACACTTAAAATAACAAATAAAGATAACGAATATGTAGAATTTAACTTAGAAAGTAAAGTAGATTTTATTACCCCAGGATTAAATAGAATATTAGGTAGTACTTTTCTAGCTA
>CANRHY010000048.1 GCA_947630515.1 uncultured Bacilli bacterium | reverse complement strand
ATATGGGATACAGATATATAACTATAAAATAAAAGTTTAGAAATTCAAATTCTAAACTTTTTTCTTTTTCCAATATTTACAAAAATCTATAAAAGGACAATCTTCACAATTTGGTTTTATAGCCTTACATTTATATCTACCAAATAATACTAATTGATGATGGAGTTTAGACCAGTCTTTTTTTGGAAATGAAGCCATTAATTTCTTCTCTACTACTTCTACTTCATCTGTTTCTTTTGCAAATCCTAAGCGTTTACTTACCCTACTTACATGTGTATCCACTGCTATACATGGCTCATTATATAAATTTGATAATACTACATTTATTGTTTTTCTACCTACTCCATCTAAACGCATTAGAACTTCTCTATCATTTGGAACAAAGCCACCTAAATTTATTAGTTCTTTTACTATACTTTTGAAATTTTTTGCTTTAGTTCTATACATTCCTATACTTCTAATATAGTTTTCTACTTCTTTTAAAGATAAATTATTTAGTTTTTCTAGTGAATTATATTTTTTAAATAATATATCTGTTGCTTCATTTACTCTTTTATCTGTTGTTTGAGCACTTAGCATTACTTTTAAAAGTAACTCGTAATCTTTTGTATATGTAAGTTCACATTTAGGATTAGGATACATCTTATTTAGTTCTTTTAATACAATGTCACTCTTCTTCATCTATATCCCCGTCACCTAACCAATCATAGTCAAATAATTCTTTATATTCTTCTATATTTTCTTTACTTCCTTTTTTAGTCCATTCATATATTAATTTATCTATATATCTTAAATTACATACTCCATTTATAACAGCCTCTTTTAAGGCACTTTTAATAGTTTCTTCGCTCACTTTATTATCTAACCATCTATTTATTGTTTCATATTCAATTGGGCTAAGACTACGCCCAAATTCATTTTCAAATACAGAATATATATCTACACTGTTATCTTTATCATCTTCTTGTTTTAATATAAGTTTATCATAAAATGAATCTAAGCATATTGATTCTGTTACTTTTCCATTTTCTTTTTCTACTTTAGTAGATATTATTCCCTTTTTTGTAAGGGACATGTATGTATCTAATACTTCTTCTACTTTAAGTCCTATTCTTGCTTCAATTTTTTCTGGATTTAATAGTGCTTCTTCATTAATAAAATATAAAAGTAATAAAAATTCTTCTAGTGATATATTTAGTGATTTTATGTTTTTTATTATATGAGAGTTTATAGTATAATTCTTTTCTTTATATAATTCTTTTAAATCTTTCACAAAAACACCTCCATTATCCATCTCTTTATTTCTTCATTTTCATTTTTAATATTGCCTTCTATTATTTCTTTTTCTACTCTTTTTATTATGTCTCCTAAATATTTACTAGGCATAATACTCAAGAGTTTACATATTTCTTCACTTGTTATATTTATATCTATTATACCTTTAATAGGTAAATTTGTGTATATTAAATTTATTTCTTTTTTTGGTATTCCTAAATTTTCTGCTGCTACACATGATATATATAAACCATATTTATATATGTCATATTTTGTTATTTCTTTTTTGTTAACTAACTCTTGTATTTCTTTTATTTGTTCTTTTTCGTTTTTTGTAAAAGGTATATCAGTTGCTTCTATTTGAGCCCACAATCCTATTACATAGCTTGTTCTTTTTAATTTTTCTACATGTACTCCTAGATAAGACTCTAAATCATATTTTTTTAAGAAGTCAAAGAATTTGTTTATTTTTTTACTTAAGAATAATTTTTCTAATTCTTCTTTTACTTTTAATTTGTTTATTTCACTCAAGTCTTCTTTATTGTTTTTTATGTACTTTATGATTTCATCATTTAAGTTAAACCTAAGTTCACATGCAAATCTTATGGCTCTTATTATTCTACTTTTGTCTTCTTTAAATAGTAGATTTACGTCTTTTACTGGGCTTATTATTTTATTTTTTATGTCTTCTATACCATTTAGTAAATCTATTATTTCTCCATGTTTATTCATACATATTGTGTTCATTTTAAAGTCTCTTCTTTTTAAGTCTTCTTCTAAACTACTTGTATATTCTATTTGTACTGGTAAGTTCTTTTCATATGATAATTCTTTTCTAAATGTTGTTATGTCTATTATTTCATTTTTTATCTTAAGTTTTATAGAACCATAGTCTTCGTATATTTTTTCTACTTCTTCAAAAATTTTTGTTAAATCTTTAGGTGTTGCATTTGTTATTATGTCTATATCTTTAGTTTTATGATTTAGAATATGGTCTCTTACGTATCCACCTACTATGTATGCTACAAAACCACTACTCTCTATTTTATCTAAGATATTATAATATATTTTTTTCATATCTCTCCCTATGTATTAATCATACTATAAGTATATACGTTTGTCAATAAAATATTCGATATTACATGTAAAAGAACAGAATGATTTATTCATAAATCATCACAAACCTCGCGATTTGTTTTTTCTTCTTCATTGAGTAAATCTACCCTTCAGAGACCAATTTCCGATAGTCGCTACCGTACTTATTATTTTCTTTCCTTACTAACAATTTAATTATAATATATATGTTCGTGTACGTCAATAGAAAAGTTATCATTTTTATATTTTCTACATAATTTTCATATAAAATAAAAAAGCCCTAAGGCTTTTTCTTAATTTAAAGCATCTTTTAATTTGCTTCCAGCTTTGAAACTTGCAACAACTTTTGCAGGAATCTTAAGTGGTTGTTTAGTTAAAGGGTTGATTCCTTCTCTTGCAGCACGTTTTTTAGCACTGAAAGTTCCGAATCCAACTAATGCAACCTTTCCGTCTTTCTTTAGTCCAGATTCAATTCCAGCTAAAGTAGCATCTAATGCTCTTAGAGCATCTGCTTTTGTAAGACCAGCTTTTGTAGCGATAAATTCTACTAATTCGTTTTTAGTCATTTCTATTACCTCCATCTATTTTTTTAAGCACATTATCTATGCTCATGTCTTAATTTTACCTATATATTAGGGAAATTGCAATAGTTTTTTGTCATTTTTCTACATTTTTTTATTTTTTTTACACATTTGGTATTTTGTTTAATACTAAAAGAAAAAAATTGCTATATTACTATAGCAATTAGGTTACCACTTCCTTTGTTTACTATCTTAGTTATAGTTTGTCCTAGTTTGTATCTAACTGACTCTGGTACTTGATTTAATTTGCTTTGTATTCCCTCTTGTACTATTACTTCTAGGCTACGACCAAAGATTTCACTTTTCCATATGTTGTTAGGGTCTTCTTCTTGTCCTTTCATAAGATAGTCTATTAGTTCTTTACTTTGCATTTCACTACCTATTATAGGCTCGAATGTGCTTTCTACATCTACTTTAATCATGTGTATAGAAGTAGCGACTGCTTTTAGCTTTACTCCATATCTTCCACCCTGTTTTATTACTTCTGGTTTTTCTAATTTCATATCTGATATTTTAGGTGTTGCAATTCCGTATCCTGTTGCATATACTTGTTTTAATGCTGATTTAATGCTATCATATTCACTTTTTCCTTCTTTAAAGTCTATGAATACTCTTAGTAGTTCTGCTTTAGAATTTATGCTAACACCAATTATGTCTTTTAATACTTCATCATACAGTGATGGGTCTGCTTCTAGGTTTATTGTTACTTCTCCAGTTGAGGTATTTAAATTTGAAATGTATGCATTACTTATTACGTCGTTTTCTTCAAAATTTAGGTTTATTTTGTCAATATCTCTTAGTTTATCAACACTTACTACACTTTCTTTCATTGCTTCTATAAATGCTTTTTTTACAGGGTGATCACTATTTAAGACTGATACCCAATCTGGAAGTGTTACTTCTATATCTTCTATTGGAAACTCGTACAAAGCTTCTTTTAAGACATTTAATATGTCTATTTCTTCCATATCTATTACACTTAGAGGAAGTACTGGTACATCATATTTTTCTTTTAATTCTCTTACTAAATTTTGTGTGCCCATGCTAGATGGGTGTGTTGTATTCATTATTACTATAAATGGTTTGTTAATGTTTTTAAGTTCTGTTATTACTTTTTCTTCTGCTTCTATGTAATTATTTCTACTAAGTTCTCCTATTGAGCCATCAGTTGTCACTACTATTCCTATTGTACTATGGTCTTTTATTACTTTTGTTGTTCCTATTTCTGCAGCTTGTACAAATGGAAGTTCTTCACTAAACCATGGTGTTTTTACAAGTCTTTCTTTTCCCTCAGCATCAGTGTATCCTGTGCACTCGGGGGTAATGTAACCTACACAGTCAATTAGTTTGATGCTAGTAGTAAATTCATCTATTTTGATTTGGGCTCCACTAGAGGGTACAAATTTTGGCTCGATTGTCATTATTCCTTTACCACTTGCTGTTTGAGGTATTTCATCTAAGCATCTTTTTCTTTCGTACTCATCTTCAATATTAGGGACTATTAGGTTTTCTATTACTTTTTTTATAAATGTAGATTTACCTGTTCTTACAGCCCCGACTACACCTAGATATATTTCTCCATTTCCTTTTTTAGAAATGCTACCCAGTATTTCTTTTTTATCCATTTTCCCACTCCTTTATGTTACATTAAAAATATATGAGAGGGTTGTTTTTAATATTACAAAAAAAGAGCATTTCTGCTCTTTAATTTAATCTAATCTTTCGTAAATCATTTGTAAGTCTTCTACTTTTAAGTCGCCTTTTATTATTTCTTCTTCCCATTTATATGGAGGTAAGTTAAGCATCTTTTTAATTTTAAGTGAAGCATTTGGTAGGATTGGTTCAACTAAATTAGCTAGATTAGCTATCATATATGTGCAAGTATAAGTTGTATCATTAAATGCAGATATGTCTTCTTTTACTTGGTTCCATGGCTCTTTACTATCATAATATTTATTAGCGCTATTTATGTAGTCTATTATTTGTTTAGTTGCATTTCTTATTTCACCTTTTTCAAAATAATCTCCTGCTTTTTCTAATGTTTCTTGAGTTAATTTTACTATACTTTCATCTACTTTAGCTTCTTTAATTATTCCATCAAATTTTTTGCATATAAATGATAGGTTTCTATTTACAAAGTTTCCTAACATACCTACTAGGAATTTGTTATGTGTTTCTTTTATGTCTTCTATAGAACAATTCATATCATTTGTTTCAGGTCCTTTAAATGCAAAATAGAATCTTAAAGTATCACTATCAAACATATCTAATAATTCGTTAGCTGTTATTAAGTTTCCTTTTGATTTACTCATTTTTTCTTGATTTAGATTTACATAAGCTGAAGAGACTATGTAATCAGGCAAGCGATAGTTATTTTTTATAGCCATGATTAATGCTGGGTATATAGTTGTATGAAATGGTATGTTATCTTTTCCATGAACGTAATATGTTTTTAAGTTTTCATTATCATCAGACATAAATTTATCAAAATCTATGTTTCTTTCTTTTGCAACTTCATATCCTACTGAAAGGTAACCTAGTACTGCTTCAATCCATACATATATTCTTTTATCTTCATAACCTTCAACTGGAACGGGTATACCCCAGTCTAATTGTCTAGTAGCAGCGCGGTCTACTAAGCCCATGTCAATATATTTTTGTGCTTCACCTAAAGCATTTTTTCTCCAGTTAGTTTTGTTTTTTTCAATTAATTCTTGTAATTTATCTTTAAATGCTGGTAATTTAAAATATAAGTGTTTATTAGTTTTTAAAGTTGTAGTTCCCCCGCATTTTTTACAGTGTTTATCTAATACTTCACTACTATCTAAAGAACAACCACATACTTCACATTGGTCTCCAGTACTTTTTCCTCCACAGTGAGGGCACACCCCTTCTATTTCTCTATCTGAAAGGAATGTTTTACATGTTTCACAGAAATCTTGTAATTCTTCTTTTTCAAATAAGTAACCGTTATCTAATATTTTTTTAAATTGTTCCATTACATATTTTTTGTGTTCTTCACTCATAGTATTAGAATATAAATCATATGAAAAACCTAATCTATCAAATGTCTTTTTAAATTCTTCATGATAAAATGTAGCAATTTCACTTGGTGTTACATTTTCTTTTCTTGCTCTTTCTGTTATTGGTGTTCCATGACAGTCTGAACCTGATACGTATATTACGTTATCTCCTTTTCCCCTATAGTATTTTGCTAGTATATCTCCTGGTAATAAAGCAGCTAAGTGACCAACATGTAGGTAATAATTTGCATAAGGCCAAGCGCCTCCTATAAAAATATCTCTTTTAGTCATATTTTCCTCCTTTTGATTTCTGTAAATTATTATCTACATTATACTTTAATTTTTTGTATAGTTCAAGAAAAAGAAAAGAGCATTTCTGCTCTTTTGGTTTATTTATTAATTAGTTGTTCTTTTTAAGAACTATTACTCCACTAACTATAGCTACTAGAGTCATTAAGCCTACTACTAAGAAAGTTACAATGTTGTCACCTGTATTTGGGTTAGTACTTTCTTTTAATGTTACTTCTAATGTTACGTCTTCTGCAGGCATTACGAAACTTCCATCTTTTACTTCTATTTTTTCACCTGAAGCGCTTGTAACTATTATTTTATCTACGTCATAACCTTCTTTAGGAGTAACTACTATATTAACTGTATCTCCTTCAAAAGTAGAGTTTTTATCTAATTCAATTTTAGCATTTTCATTTTCTTTTACTTCTATATTGTGAAGAGCTTTTTTAACTACATTACCTTCACTATCAAATTCTGAACCTAGGGCTATATAACTAGATAAATCTTGATTTGTATCAAATTCACCTTTATTTATAACTGCTTCACCTTTGTTAGATGTGCCATATGATAGTACTATATTACCTGTATAATCTCCACCATCAATAATTAGAGATGCGTTTCCTTCTCTTCCTTCATTAGCTACGTTTTCATTAGTGATTAATGCGTATGCATCTTCTTCAGTTGAATTAAATGTACCACCAGTAATATTCATATCACCAGAGTTTTGTATTACTGAGTATTGGTATTTTTGAGCAAATGTACCACCATCAATATTAGTAGTTCCATAGTTTAGTAATCCCCAAGATTTTTCACCACCAGTTTCAATTTTAGCATCTCCAGTAATTGTTAGAGTACCATTTGCTAAATTGTGAATACCTGCTGATAACTCACCATCATTAGATTTAATTGTTCCACCACTTACTGTCATAGTTCCTTGGTTTAATATTACAGATATAGGAGTATCAACAGAAACACCTGCAACTCCACTGATTTTTCCAGCTTCTATATTAAGTGTCCCTTTGTTATCAATTGCAACCATATTTTTAGT
>CANRHY010000047.1 GCA_947630515.1 uncultured Bacilli bacterium | reverse complement strand
ATGCCTGTTGATGTTAGTGAAAATAATCATATGTCATTTGAATAATTC
Source organism: uncultured Bacilli bacterium (assembly GCA_947630515.1). Taxonomy (GTDB): domain Bacteria; phylum Bacillota_I; class Bacilli_A; order RF39; family UBA660; genus MGBC139354. The sequence continues at coordinate 7,313 of CANRHY010000047.1, read as the reverse complement.
ATCAGCACTTTTGTTCATAAGAGATAAATCTTTTAAGAAAAATTTAGGATTAACAAATATTATTAATAAAAGATAGACATTTTTATAGTATAAAAATTAGGATAAGAAAAATCTTATCCTTTTTAAGTTATGTGTCAAAATTCATAAAAATACGAAAATTATGTGAAAAGTGTAGTTAAATTTTTTAGTTTGTGATACAATTTAATGTAGGTGAAGAGGGTTGGCAAACAAGGTATTTAAAAATTTAGATGAACAAATAGAGATTTTAAAAGGCAAAGGTCTTATTATAAATGATATAGAATATGCTAAAGAAGTGTTACTACGTGAGAATTATTTCTTTATTATGGGGTATAGACATTTGTTTTTAAAACATGATACTACTAGAAAGTTTAAAGATGGTACTACTTTTGAGGAGTTATATAGTCTTTTTGTGTTTGATAGAATGTTTAGAAATATTATTTTTAAGAATCTATTGATAGTAGAAAATAACTATAAGTCTATTTTTAGTTATACTTTAAGTAAGAATTATGGTTATAGAGAAAAAGATTATTTAAATGCTAAGAACTTCACAAGTGATAAGACTAGGACAAGACAGATTAATGATTTAGTTAGGAAAGTAAAGAGGCAGTTTATTGTAAATGGTAGAAATCATGGGGCGACGAGTCACTATATGGATAATTATGGATATATTCCTTTGTGGATAGGTATTAAAGTTATTAGTTTTGGACTTATGAGTGAAATGTTTAGTATATTAAAAGAGCCTGATAAGAAAGCAATCGCGGATATTTATAAGATAGACCCAGAAGAAATGGAGTTATATTTACCGATACTAGCAAATTATAGAAATTTGTGTGCACATGAAGATATATTATTTGACCATTTTACTCAGAAAATTATACCTGATACTACTTATCATAGTAGGCTTAATATAGATAAGACTAATGGGGAATATATTTATGGTAAAAATGATATTTTTGCGCTTATTATTATTTTAAAGAGACTTCTTACTTTTACTGATTTTAAGATGATGATGAACGAAATTAATTATGAGTTTGATAGGTTATGTGGTTCTATTAAGACAATAACTATAGAGGAAGTACAGGATAAAATGGGCTTTCCTCCAAATTATAAAGATATTATGTATATGGAATAGGAGATGGATTAAATGAGAAAATATTTATCTTATATTATAGTTGGTGTAGTTTCAGCTTTAATTGGAATTTTGGGATTAGGAACTTTAGTTTATTTTTATCCAAATGAGGTAGTTAAAACTATTACTACAAAGAATGTTAATATTACTGATGATGGAATTAGAGAAAGTGTAGAAAAGGTAAAAGAGGCAGTTGTTGTTATAGAAGGGTATAATAATGATACTTTATATAGTACTGGTACTGGGTTTGTGTATGATACAGATGGAAGTGACGCTTATATTATGACTAATCATCATGTTATAAGTGGGTCAAGTAGTTTACGTATTACTTATAGTGATGATAGTACTACTACAGCTACTGTTGTAGGAAGTGATGAGTATGCTGATATCGCTGTTTTAAAAGTAGATAAGAGCACAATTTTATCAGTTGCGTCTTTAGGTAAGAGTGAAGAAAGTGAAGTAGGAGATACAGTATTTACTATAGGAAGTCCAATGGGGATAAATTATAAAGGTACAGTTACTAGGGGTATTTTAAGTGGAAAAGATAGGTTAGTTTCAGTTAGTGTAAGTGGTAGTAGTGCAGACTGGATTATGAATGTTATGCAAACTGATGCTGCGATTAACCCAGGTAATAGTGGTGGACCTTTATGTAATTCAAATGGTGAAGTAATTGGAATTAATTCTTTAAAGATAGTTGAAGATACAATTGAAGGTATTGGTTTTGCTATTCCTATTGAAGAAGCTACAAGATATGCTTCTGATATTAGAGAAAAGGGTAGTATTAGTAGACCTTATGTGGGAGTAGGTATGTTAAATGTAACTGATACTTATGCTTTAATGCGCTACGGAATAAGATTAAGTGATGAGGTAAGCAAAGGTGTAGTTGTTACTGAAGTAGAAGGCGCAAGTCCTGCAAGCGAGGCTGGTATTAGTAAGGGTGACGTTATAATTAAAGTAGAAGGAGATAATGTTTCTGATATAGCAGAATTTAGATATAAGTTATATAGTTATAATCCAGGAGACAATATTAAAATGACTATTTTAAGAGATGGAAAAGAAAAGGAAGTTAAAGTTAAGTTAGGAAGTCAATAGTACTTCTTCTTTCTTTATTATATCTATTGAGTTTTTAGGTTAATAATAGTATAATTTTTAGTGTTGGTGATTTGATGAAAAAGTGTGCAGTTATTTATAATCCTGAAAGTGGCAAAGAGGCAACTAAAAAGGGCATAAGTGATATACCATCTATTTTGGAGACAAATGGGTATAAGGCTATTATGTGTCCGACTAAAGGACCAAAGGACGCGACTAAGATAGTAAAGAGGTTACCAGTAAGTACAAACTTAGTTATTTGTGTTGGAGGAGACGGGACTTTAAATGAAGGTATTACTGGTAATATGAAAAGATTAAAGAAACTTAAGATGTCTTTATTACCTGTTGGTACTGTAAATGACGTAGGGTCAATGTACGGGTATACTAAGAATATTATTAAAGATACAGAAATGCTACTTGATGGAGTTACTAAAAATATAGATGTTTGCATGATTAATAGAAGACCATATATATATGTTGCGTGTCTTGGAAGTTATGTCGATGTTTCTTATAATACTCCAAGAGATTTAAAGAAAAGATATGGTAGACTTGGGTATATTTTTAATGCTTTAAATGAACTTAAAGATAAGATAAAGTTATTTGATTTAACTTATATTGTAAATGGTAAGAAAGTAAGTGGTACTTATTCGTTTATTTTTGTTACTAATACATATAGATTAGGTGGATTTGATAATATTTATAATGATGTTAAGCTTGATGATAATATGTTTGAAGTTATTTTGTGTACTGCTAAAACTAAGCCTGAACTTTTAGTAATTGCGGGTAAGATTTTAACAGGGCAAGTTAAGAATATGCCAGGAGTAGAGTATTATAAGACTAATGATTTTAAGATTATATTTGATAGTGTTCCTCCTAGTTGGGTAATAGATGGAGAGGAATATAAGCATAATGCTAGGAAGTTTCATTTTACTTTGAAGAAAATGAAAATGTTAGTTCCTAAGAGAAATGTAAGTAAGTTATTTGTAGAAAGAGGTGTTAAAGATAATGAGAGTTTATGAATGTAAAAAATGTGGTAATGTTTTAGTAGGTGTGGAAGACAGGTGTCCAGGGCTTACTTGCTGCGGGATAGATATGTATGAAGCAGTACCTAAAGTGACAGATGAGGGAAGTGAAAAGCATTTACCTTATGTTAGTGTGGAAGATGATAGTGTTTATGTGAGTGTTGGAGAAGTTATGCATGTAATGGAAGAAGAACATTATATTAAGTGGGTTATGTGTTTAAGTGATGAGGGTGTTATAGTTAAGTATTTTAAACCAACAGATACTCCAGAGTGTGTATTTCCTAAGGGAAGTAATATGAAGGTATATGCATATTGTAATAAACATGGTTTATGGGTAAAGGAGATAAATTAAATGAAGTATTGTCCTAATTGTGGGAAAAGTTTAGAAGAAAATGTTACTTATTGTGAAAATTGTGGTAAGTTACTTAGGAGTGTTAATGAGCATAAAGGATTAAGTACAACTTCGATAGTTTTGATTATAGTGGGTAGTGTACTTGGTGTTTTAATTATTATTGGATTAATTTTTGGGTTACTTCTATTTTCAGCGTATAATAAGAGTAAGTCAGATAGATATTATGACTATAATTATAATGATAGGTATTATGAAGATGATTATTTTGATGATTTCTTTGATTATTTTGATAGAGATTTTGATACTTCTGACAGGGGTCAATACAATGATGTAAAAGCAGGAGAGACTTTTAATTTTGATGATTATGAGATAACTATATTAGATGAAGCTAAAGTTATAAAGTATAAAGAAAATGGTTTTAATGAAAGTGTAGTTAAAGTGCCTATTAAGATTAAGAATTTAACAGATGATAGAAGTATTAGTTTAAGTTTAGAGTATTCTGGACCAAGAGATAAAGATATTTATTCATTTAATACTCATTATGAAGATAGTATATTTAATATGGGAGAGTTAAAGAAAGACGAAGAAAAAGAAGGCTATATTTATTTTTCTTATGATAAAGATGGAATATATGAAATAGAGTTTGATAATTTTTATGAAGAAATAGACGTTAAAATAAATGTAGCAAAATAGGGAATAATAACTTTAAGGAAACTCATCTTTGAGGAAACTTAAAGTTTTTTTGTGAATTTGAGAAAACTTAAAGTTTTTCTTTACTTTTATACAAACAAATGTTATACTGTATTTTGTGGGGTGAGAATATGAAAGAACAAATGAGTAAATTTTTATATCAATATCATATTAACGATGCTTATTCTTATAATAAAGATAGTATTATGTTTATTGATAAGATAAAATATGACGGCGTTACTTCATTTAATTTTATTGTGAAAGATACTTATGAAAAGCCTGTTGTTAATATAGAAATGAAAGGAAATAATATATATTCTACATATTGTAGTTGTTTTGATTTTAGGCGTGCTAAGTCATGTTCTCATATCGCGGCTGTTTTACTTAATTATGAGGATATTTTGTGTGATAAAAGGGGAAGAAGTGATATAATTAAATCTAGAGAGATACTTGAGCTTTTTTCTAAAAATAGTAATAAGGGTATTATTAAGAAGAAGTTAAATGTGGAGTATCATTTTGATTTAATTCAGAATAGATTTACGTGTAAGTGGATTTTTAAATTTAAAGTAGGTTATGATAAATTATATAGTGTTAGTAGTAAATATAGAAGATTTATAAATGCTTTTTATTATAATAATATGGAAGTTTCTTTTGGTAAGAATTTTGTTTATAATCCTAGGGAGTATTATTTTAGTAAGAAAGATGAAAAAATATTAACTTTTCTTTTTAAGAATGCTAATTATTATTATGAAAGTATTAACTTAAGTGATGAGGATATGGTAAGGCTTTTGGATTATTTAAAAGATGAGGATATTTATATTAATAATGATTCAGTTTGTCATATAGAAGAGAAGTTTCCTTTTAGTGTTAATTTGAATAAAGAAGATGATAATTATATTTTTAATGTGGGTATAGAAAGTGATATTTTACCTATAGTAGATAGTTATGAGTATATTTTTTATAAGAATAAGATATATCACTTAAATTTAGATTATCAAAAGTTACTTAAGGTTTTATTAGAAAGGGATATACAAACTTTGGTGTTTAAGAAATCTGATATTAGTGCTTTTAGTGATGGTATTTTACCTATAGTTAGAAATGATTTAAGTGTTAGTGATGAGGTTACTGATATTAATTTTTCTAGTAGTGTAAGTGCTAAGATGTATTTTGATATTGCTAGAGATAGTATAGTGTGTAATTTAGTGTTTGTTTATGGAAGTGAAGAAGTTAATTATTTTGATAAATCTAATAATGTTTTGAGAGATGTAGATTATGAAAATGAAGTTATTAATGTTTTAAATGAATATGGTTTTGTTATAAGTAGTGAAAAAATAGTTTTAGTGGGGTTAGATTTAGTTGTTAACTTTATTCAAAATGATATGGAAAAGTTAACAAGTAAGTATGAAGTTTTTGCTTCTCAAAAGTTAAAGAATACAAGTATTAAAAATAAGATTAGTATTACAAGTACTTTTTCAATAGGCAAGGATAATATTATGCATTATGAGTTTGATATGAAAGGGTTAGATAATGAAGAGTTACCTAATATTTTGTCTGCTTTAAAGAGAAAGAAAAAATATTATAAGTTAAAAAGTGGGGATATAGTAGATTTGGAAGATGATAGTTTATTAGAACTTAATAATCTAGTAGATAATTTGGATGTGAGTAGTAGCAGTGGGGATATTCCTAAGTATCAAGCACTTTATTTAGATAGTTTAAGAGGTAATAAGTTACTTAATATTAAGACTGATAGTTTATTTAATGAGTTTATAGATAGGTTTAATAAATATAAAAATTGTGATTTATCTTTTACTAAGAGTGAACTTAATGTTTTAAGAGATTATCAAGTTATTGGAGTTAAGTGGCTTTATACGATTGTTAAGTGTGATTTGGGTGGTATTCTTGCTGATGAGATGGGACTTGGTAAGAGTATTCAAACTATATATTTATTTAAGAAATTACTTAAGGAAGACAAGAGTAGTAAGTTTTTAATAGTGTGTCCTACTTCACTTATTTATAACTGGGAAAATGAGTTTAAGAAGTTTGAAAGTAAGATTAAAGTAAGTCTTTTAGTGGGTAGTAAAAGTAAAAGAAAAGAGATTTTAAATAAAGATGAGGCTACTGTTTATATTACAAGTTATGGTATTTTAAGAGAAGATATAGAAATGTACAAAGATAAAGAGTTTAGGGTTTGTGTTATAGATGAAGCACAAAATATAAAAAACCATCAAGCTAAGATAACTAGGGCAGTAAAGAGTATTAATGCTTTAAATAAATTAGCGCTTACTGGTACACCTATAGAAAATGCGACTCAAGAGTTATGGAGTATTTTTGATTATATTATGCCAGGGTTCTTGTCTAATGTTAAGAAGTTTAGTGAAAAGTATAGGGTAAGTGAGATGAATGAAGAGGATAAGAGTAAGTTAGAGAGTTTAAAGAGTCTTATTAGTCCGTTTATTTTAAGAAGAAGAAAAAGTGATGTTTTAAAAGATTTACCTCCTAAGATAGAGAATAATATTTATATAGATTTAGGAGAAGAGCAAAAGAAACTTTATGCGTTAGAGATAAAAAGAGTAAAAGAAGAAATTGAAAAGTTAGTAGAAAGTGGGGAGTTTAATAAGTCTAAGGTGTTTGTTTTGAGTTTACTTACTAGGCTTAGACAACTTTGTATTACTCCTAGTTTGGTATACGATAATTATAAGGGAGAAAGTGTTAAGATTGATACTTTAGTAAGTGTAGTAAAAGAGTTAGTTCAAAATGGACATAAGAGTCTACTCTTTACTAGCTTTAAATCAAGTTTTGATGTTATTAAGAATAGATTTAAAGAAGAAGGTATTAGTTATTATCTTATTGATGGGGCAGTTAAGAGTAAAGATAGGCAAGAGCTTGTTGATAAATTTAATAGTGATGAGACTAATGTGTTTTTGATATCACTAAAGGCAGGCGGAACTGGGCTTAATTTAACAAGTGCTGATACTGTAATACACTTAGATTTATGGTGGAATCCACAAGT
>CANRHY010000046.1 GCA_947630515.1 uncultured Bacilli bacterium | reverse complement strand
TTTATACTTACATTTTATTATTTTTTATTGTCATTGTCAATTATATTTTGTTCTTTTTAGTGATATTTTATACAAAAAAAAGTTACCCTTTTGTTTAGGGTCTTTTGTTATAGCAGAACTACTATGTTCTAAAAAGAACGCCTCTTCTTGCATAACGTGGCGTTCTTTTTTCCATAAGTTTGTATTTTATACAATTATTTTAATCATGAGTTTTTATATTGAAGTCTGTTGATTGGTGAATATTATTATCAAAAATGTTATCTCTAAAGTCATCTGTTGCATTTTTTAGTTCAATAGTAGTAATTTAAGCATGCCTCTTCTCCATTTCTTGTTAAGTCCGCAATTCTTTTTGGCATATATTCGTAATCTTGTATTAGTGCATCATAGAATTTTTGGGCATAATCTTCAATATTTATAATTCTAACATGTTCTATATTCTTTTCTGTTTCTTTTAGTCTATCTAGCTTGTATTCATCTATAGTATTATATTTACCATTTGATATTCTATTTATAATCATGTTATCTGTTTTGTAATTTTTATATTCAACAGTACCTCTTTCACTATTAATACTACTAGCATATTCAACAAATCCATCATCGTAACCCGCATAGCCTAACATTTCATAAGAGAACCATTTTAATGAGTATGAGTCTGGTCTTCCATCTGGGTTATTAGGTTGACACCAGTGAACTGTACCAATACCTTGTCCTCCATAAGAACTTACTCCTCTAGAACCTACTTTATAAATTCCAGGTTCCATTGCTACTTTGTTTTCAAATAAATCATAGATTGTATTTAACTCTAAATTTTTCCAAAATTCTACTGTTTGTTCAGTAAATCTAGTGTTGTTACGAGCTGTATAGAAGTTATCATCAGCTATATTTACTCCCTCATTTGGATAATCTATAATTTGTGCGATAACTGCTTTTTCTTCAGGTGTTAATTTTAGAAATGCTTGGGCTTCTAAGTAGTCCATTATATATAGTGTATCAAATACTTTACTATAGAAATCTTTAACTTTATCTTTACTACTAATTCTTTCTGGTGTTAAGTTTGAAGCTACTAATGTACTTCCTTTTGTAAATTCTTGTGAAAGGTTCATAGTAAATTCACTTTTATCAAATGATTGTCTTAGGAAGTAGTCTGAGTAGTCTTCACCATGACCATCAAATCTACGAGAGTTATTTTTGAAGAATAGTCTTGAATCTATAATGTGGGCTGTTTCATGTGACCATGTTTTATATGAAACGTGTGATGTGTCTGGTGTACCATCTGTAGTTAATTCACTATCCATTATACCTGCTGCTTGCCACTCCATGTAGTCTCCCCATGCAGCTGCATTATTACCTGCTTCTGCTGGCCAGATACCCACTACTTCATTAAAGTTCTTGTGGAATAGTTCTTCTGTTACATATGGATTATTAAATATTTGAGTTCCATCTTCGTTATATGTGTATCTTTTATCAATTTGGAATATGTTTATATTATTAAATAGACTCTTATCTTGTAATATAGAATATGCAGTAGTATAGTATGATTTCATTCTATCAGTATAAGCATTCATTTTTGTTTTGAATTTTTCTAATTCAGCTTCATTAGTAGGATCAACCATATATCTTCTTTGAGAACCAATTAAGAATTGAACTGGACTAGATATTATGTATGAAGTTGTTTCTGGAAGTGTTAGTATTGGTAATACAAAGTTATATACTTTATAAGATGTTCCCCTAGCACTTTGGTCATCATTAGTGAAGTGGTCCCATAATGTATATCTAATATCTTCTTCTCCTTCTATAGGTAATTCTACTAATATTCCTTTATATTGTTTTACACTCCAATCATGAATATTGTAATTACTTAAATGTGGAACTAAATATTCTAAGAAGTCTGGTATGTAACTATATCCTGTATATTTACTTAATAAGTTATAGTAAGCCGTGCTAGTAACTCCTGTAGAGAAATAGGCACCTTTTGAATCACTAAAGTATAAATCAATTATTTTATCTGGTGTTAAGCTACTATCAAAACCTTGCATGTTATATAGTATAAAGTCATACATTTTTAATCCATCAATGTCTAAATCATAGAAACGCCTAAAGTAGTTGTATGCATATAAAGCTTTTTCTATTTTTTTGTCTTTCTTTACTTCTCTTTCTATGTAACTATTTATTATGTCTATATTTGTTGTGTTAGTATATTCACTATTAGACAAGTATTTTAAGACAAATTCTTTTAATTCATTTTTAGTTGTTTCGTTATAGAAGTCACGATAGATTCTACTATCAGAATTTGTTGTTAATATATCTAAGTTGTTAGTGTAATCAAGGCCTTGTAAATAGTTTGTTAAGTTGTTTACAACTTGTGAAGCAGAATTAATTACATAGTGATTATAGTTATAGTCAATACCCAACTCATCAATTTTATATGTCGCAACCATATCATAGGTTTTTTCATAAGTTAAGTTGTATTCTGTTTTTTCTCCATTTTTGAATATTATTTTTAATTTGCTTATTTTCTTTGGATTATCTGTAGTTAGATATGTTACTAAATTACCATCTGCTTCTACTGGTACGATATGTGTGATTTCTTTATTAAGTAGTAATTCATCATTAATATTAGAAGCTGTTTCTACTATTTTTTCGTTATCATAAAATGGTGTTAATTTCATTAGGTTTCTATATAGTAATTCTTTACTTTCTTCATAACCTTTTATACTTTGAAGTTTTGTTTTAGTTTCTTCTACTAATGTTGGAAGAGAGTCTATTGATATATCTTTTAGATTCCATATTGTTTCATCAAATTTTGCTCTTGTTTTAAATAATTCACTATTTACTTCACTTTCTGTTATTTTAATGTCTTCATTTGTAGATACTGAACCATATAAGTAATAATTGTTTTCTTTTTTAGAATCTTTTGATATTGCGTGATTAAATCCAGCAGATAAATTTACATTATTTTTTACTATGTTGTTATTTGTAGTAGAGTCAATAATTCCAGCAGTTACATTATTTCCGTAACCAGCACCTAATGCTACTTTAGTATAGTTATTTTCAATCGTACTTAAACTTGCATTTCCAACAAGGCCACCCCTGTAGTTCCAACCACCTGATATTGAACCATTTACATAATTATTTATAACTTTTGAAGAACTTGCAGAACCAATTAATCCACCAATTTGTTGGTCAAAATAGTCGAACTTCATATCAAAACTAATTGCACGACATGATTCTACTGTTGTGTTAGTTATAGAACCTACTAATGTACCAGAGCCAGTTGGAGTATTACTATGTATAAATGAAGTTATGTATACATTTTTTATTGTTTCTTGTGAAGCCTCATTAGCTAAGGCACCATGCTCGCTATCTTGTGATAGTTTAATTTCTTCTAATCTTAAGTTTTCTACTAATCCACTATCTAGTTTGTTAAATAAAGGTTTAGATAAATTTCTTATGCTATATCCATTACCATTTAAATTTCCTGTGTAAGTACTCGTTATATATGTTTCTGTTTCAACTTCTAAAGCACTTGCATCATAGTTACGATTTAAAGTTACGTCTTTTCCAGACTCAAGTTCTTCTAGTAATTTTTTAAAAGCATTTTTAGGGTGATATTCATTTGTAGCTTCACCATTTTTAATAGTACCATAATCAATTCTTATAGTTTGTGTTCTATTAGTGTTTTCAAGTGTTACATAGTCGTATTCTAAAACTAGTGTTAATGTATCATTTTCTACTACATTACTTATTGAGGCTCTTATTGTAGGAAGAGAATCCATATCAATTTCAACAAAGTATTTATCTTTGTTATTTTTTATATCTTCTCCACTTACTGTATCTTTTAGTACTACTTCATCACCTTCATATTTATATAGATTTATGTCAACTATATCTTTTAGTTCAATATAGTTTTTATCTAAAGATATTACTTCACTTAGTAGTATAGCTTCAGAGTTATAGTTATCACTACCTACAGTTTTATCTATATCACGGTCAAAATTTGCTAGTACTTTTACTTTGTAACGAATACTACCATTTTGGTTAAATGTTATGCTGCTTCCAAATATATCATTATAGATAATGTTATCCTCTTCGTCTGTTATTAAAACTTTTGCTTTACCTACTAATGATTTATCAGAGTCTTTTAGGTTAAAGTTAACTTTTATTTTACCTTCTAATAATTCATAAGAGTAATCTTCTACAGTTAATGATGTTTTTAATACTTCAGGCGTAAATGTATATGGAGTTTTTAAAGTTACTTTTTTACCATTATTTAATATTACTTCTGTTAGAGTTAATTCTTTTATACCACTGCTATGATATCCATCTAAAATTAATTCATAATTATCTTTATTTTTAGTTAGTATATATTCTTTATCATTTATGATTACTTTTTCAGCTGTTAAAGATAAATCTTCATTTATACCAGTTATATCAAAGTTTAATTTAATCTTTTCATTTTTTTCAAAATATTTATTACCATTTACACTTATTTCACTAGCATTTTCTATTTTAATACTATCATATATTTCTTTATTATATAGACCATATTTAGTTTCAAATAATACTTTATCTTTATATTCGTTTTTATCAGTAGTTTCAGTTAAAGAGTCTGTGTCTAAGTCATAACTTCCATAGAAAGTTAAGTCTAAGTTAGTATTTTTTTCTATGTTTTTAAATGTTATTTCATTATGCCCATTTGTTATAGTTTGTTTATCACTACCAAGTTTTACATAGCCATTATTGAAGTCATTTTCTGTTCCTAAAGCATTTTTATCTAATATTATATCAAAGTTAAATGTAGCTTCATCATTTTCAAAGTCGTCTTTAATTATTAAGTTTTCTATTTTTGGTATGTCTTTTAATATATCTATAGTTACTTTCTTTTCTTCTACTGAATAGTAATCACTATTAGTCATGTTATAATAACCTGTCATACCTAGTTGTAATCTACTCGCTTTTATTTCAAGTACACCAGAGTTATCCGGTACCGTTAAAGTTACGTTTACTTTAAAGTTTATATTATCAGCACTTGAAGAAGAGGCTGGGTAGTTAAGTCCATTTATAGTAACGCTTGATATTTTGTTATATGCCTTTTTATCTCCATATTTTTTAGCTATGTTTCTTATACTTTCTCCTACATAAACTTCAAAAGATACAGTATAATTATTTTGCTTTTTAGTAGGATATAAATTATTATTAGAAATAGTCATACTTTTAATGTATATGTCACTTTCAGTTGTGGTTAGTATGTCTTTTTCTCCTAGTATTTTATTTGTGTATTTATAGTTATCTGATAAGTCATAATCAGCTAATACTTTAACTATGTAGTATCCATCTAAGTTATTTTCATATGATAGAGTTGTTTCAATTATTCCATCTTTTATATTTTCTTTAGATATTTCTTTTGTGCTTATTGTCTTATTATTAGAGTCTTCTAGTATTATTGTTAATTTGTTAGTTGACTCATTTAAATCATTTAAGTTAAATTTTGCTTTTATTTCTTTTCTATCATGATTATCAGTTAGTGTAAGGTTTTCAATAGTTGGAGCCTTTTTTAATACTGTGTAAGTTAGTATTACATCTTCAAAGTCTTCGTTTTTATAAAATGTTTTTAAACTACTTAATCCTACGTTATTTAGTTTTACTGTATGTTTTCCAGGAGTAGTATCTACACCTGTTAATGCTACTTCGTATTTATCACCATCTTGTTTTGTTATGTTATAGTCTTTAGTTGTTTCTTTAGTTGTAATATTTGCTAAAGTTACAGAAGCATTTCTATTATTAGTACTTGTAAATGAAAGTACTGGAGTACTCCCTTCTTCTACTGCGTCAGTAATAGAAATATCTCTTAAATTAAATTCATAATCTCCACCTAACATAAATGAATCAGAATACATTGTTTTATTGTTATAGTTATTTTTGTTATCATTTGTTTTGCTATCTAAATCATAGTTACCTTCTATATAAACTTCATAGTTTTTATCTAAATTAGGTTCAAAGGAAATTGTTGTTTTTCCTTTTTCTATATTTTCTTTAGCTACAGCTACTTCTTCTTCATATAAAGTTACTGTACCATTAATAAATGCAGCATCTGTATCAACTAATTCAAAACTTAATGTTCCAAGTTCATCATTTAGGTTAAATTTATTTACATAAGGTTCATCTTTTAATATTTCTTTAGTTATTTTTAATTTTGTTTTTATTTTTTCGTCGTTACTTAAAACTACTTCTGTTATTTCAAATGTATAACTACCAGAAATTTCACTAGCGTTTAATTTTACGTAATATACACCATTATCTAATGTTACATTATAGTATTCATTATTTATTTTTACTTGTTTTATAGTAACACCTTTTTTATTAATTTCAGCATTAAATTCAAGAGTTAATTCTTCACCTTTTGATAAGTAAGCTAACTCTTCTTTTGTTTCTAAATCTACTTTAGTACTTTTATTTACTTCAGGAATTATACCAGCTGCATCACTCACATCCACTACACCATCATTATTGATATCATGGTCAAAGTTACCACTAGCAAAACCTACTCCAGTAGCTGTATTTGTAGATGTGTTATTATTTTCTTCTTTATTTTCTTCTTTTTGTTCGTTTTCAATATCAATTAGGTAGTCTATTATAGCCTCGGCATCGTCATAGTCTTTATTACCATCATCGTTTACATCTTTTTTATTGTTATTAAATACAAATAATCCAAATACTGTAATTAATATTAAGGCTGATATTGTAAATAAAGCATAAGAAGGACGTTTATCTTCTTTTTTAGTATAAATTATTATACCGCCCAAAGTGGAAATTAACATTATTACTAGAAGTATGATTAGAATTGGTCTTGTTGTAAAAGTTGTTATTATATTTTCTTCGTCTACAGTTACATTATTTTCTTTATCTAATGGAATTACTTCTCCATCTAATGCATCACGTGTTACAGATACTACTGTAGTGGTTTTATCATAGTTTTCACTATTTTTACCATCAGAAGTAGATATATTTGTAAGGGCTATAGTGGTATTTCCTACACTTGCATTATCTTTAACTTTTAAATGCACACTAAATAAAACAGGTGGCATATTTTCACTTTTATTAATGATACCAAATTTTTTGTTGTTTTTGTTATATGATATAGACATCTTCTCTTCATCTATTTCAAAGTCAGAATCATCTATTCTTTCAAATACATTTTCATCATATTTTAAAGTTGCGAGTAATGCGTAAGACTTAGTATCACTAGGCATACTAGCACTTACTGTAATTTCGTCTCCAACTGTTAAATCTGTTTTATCTACATTTAGTGTCATACTGTCACTTGCTTTTAGTGTTAAAGGTAATACAATCAATGTAACAAATAATACAAATAATAATTTTTTAACTTTTTTCATACTTCCAACTCCCATAAATAATTATATATATGTATTATCTCATATAATTAGACTTTTTGCTAGTAATTTAGGCAAATTATTTACAGAAAAATAAACAAAAAGTTACTATTCACAGTCAAATAAAATAAATGCACACAAAAGAGATTAAAATACAATTAAGTTTTAATCTTTTTT
>CANRHY010000045.1 GCA_947630515.1 uncultured Bacilli bacterium | reverse complement strand
AGAAAATTTTTGAATAGAAGTCCTTATTTTAGGCTTCTTTTTCATTTTTTCTACATAACTGAATTTTCTACATAAACACAAAAAGTCCTATTTCTAGGACTTAATTTTTATTCTTCTTCTGTAGAGTTTTCTGTTTCGCTAGTAGTACTTGGTGCATCTTCTGCAGTTTCGTATGCATCTAAAATTGCTTTTTCGAACATACTTCTTACTTCTTGACTAATTGGATGAGCTATATCTCTATAACCACCTGTGCTAGTCTTTCTACTAGGCATTGCAATGAATAAACCCTTAGTTCCTTCAATAATCCTAATATCATGTACTGCAAACTCATCATCAAGTAATACAGATGCGATACCTTTCATACGAGAGTCTTCTCTCTCTACTTTACGAATACTTACGTTAGTTATTTTCATTTCTTCTCCTCCTTGTATAACTCTTACACTTTCATTATAAAGCCAAATTAAAGATAAATCAAGTATTACTTAACTTTATCTGTACATCTTTTGTAAGTATATCAGCATACGAAAAACTTTTAACTAACCCATTAATCTCTACAGTAAACAAATATGGATACATTTTTTTAACTTCTCCCTCATAATGTTCATACTTATTTCTTCCCACATTTACCTTTATTAAAACACTCTTATTAATTAAACCTTTAATCTCACTCTTAACCTTTTCTATGTTCATCTATTCCTCATTTCTAGGATACCCCACATACATAGTTCCTTTACATTGCAGTCCTCCTATACCATCTTTCCCATATTTAGTTTTACTTAAAAGATCTAATAAATCTACTTCTTCTCCCCTATTTAAAAGACTAAGGCTAGTAGCAATAATTGCCGGGTCTAATGCATGAATATTAATTTTTTTAGGACTTGATGCAAATGTAGCTCCACATTTAATTAACTCTTCATAATTACTTTGACAAGCTCCTGCGATTATAATTAACTTATCACTAGACTTCTCATACTTCCTAGCTTCTTTAACTGCCTTACAAAAATTTTCACTATTCTTATACATATTATTATCGCGTTTCTTTTGATAAGCATCATGCCCAGTGATAATTAAAATATCAGGGTTATACTGATTTAAATACTTACTAACCTCTTTATACATTTCACTTTCCTTAATATTTTTACCATAAGCTAAAACATTATTTTTCTTATAAAACTCCATACACCTATTCAAATAAGACTTATCAGCGTCTATATGAAGAATTTTTCCTGGTAAATAAAAATACTCATTTCTATCTAAACTCGTATCTATTGATGGAAAAAAATCATCACATACCTTATTCCTATCGCATAAATGTAAGTCCCCTATAGGTGCATCAGCCATCAAGCGAACATCTACCCCTTTTAAAATACAACTATCATCTTCTATTCCAATAACCTCAAAAACAATATCATTTTTATAACTTTTTCTAGTTACATAATCTCCAATATTAATCATCTAATTCCCCCACATAAATATATGAATAAATAAAAAAATTATGTTACAATTAAAAATTTAAAATTACTAAAAGAAAACATAGAACTATCTAACTATGAAATACTAAATATTATATTTTCACATGAAAGATTTTATAGAAAAAATTCTAGTCCTTATCACTAGAATTTTTTATTTACCTTCAAAAAACTTATATATAGGAATTCCTAAAGCTTCAGAAATTCTCCCTAAAGTAGAAATAGTTAAATGCTTATTTCTTTTTTCATTTTCACAGTCACATATATATTCTCTAGATAACTCTGTCATATCAGCTAAATCTTGTTGTGTTAAATTCTTTTCTAACCTATAACGCTTAATATTCTTTCTTATAATTGTATAATAATACTCATCATCGTGAATATATGCTTTAGATTTAATACTTTTATTCATAGTCACCCTACCTATAAACTATTGGCTATACTTACAAATTCCTCTAATGTTAACTGCTCAGCTCTATAAGTTAAATCTTTCCCCAAAGTTTTTAATACTTCTTCTATTCTTTCTAAATCATAACCCTTTAAATTATTTCTTAAATTCTTTCTCTTTTGCTTAAAAGCATCTCTTACTAACTTAAAAAACACATCTTCATTTTTTAACTCTAATAACTTCTTATGCTTTGTAAACTTAATAACTATACTATCAACTTTAGGTCTAGGAATAAATGAATTTTTACTTACTAAAGTAACTTTTTCTATATCAAAATAATATTGTAAGAAAACAGATAAACTATTATAATCTTTTGTATTAGGTAAAGCCTTAAATCTATCTCCCACTTCTTTTTGTACCATTATAATCATTTCACTTATATCTACTTCCCTAATAACTTTATTAATAATAGGTGTAGTTATATAATATGGAAGATTAGCTATTAAATGTACTTTAGAATAACTAAACTTAGATAAAATTTTCTTTAAATCAGCACACAAAAAATCTTCAAAAATTAATGTAAGATTATCAGCTTTTATACTTGAAAGTTCACTTTCTAATCTCTTATCTATCTCAAAAGAAATAACAGGAACGCCTAATTTTACTAAACACTTAGTAAGCTCACCACTTCCTGCACCTACTTCTATAATAATAGACCCACTTTCAATATCAGCACTTTCTATAATTTTTGTTTTAATATTATTATCTATTAAAAAATTTTGACCTAAACTTTTCTTAAAACTAAAGTCTTTCATTAATTAAACCTATTACCCATATATGCTATATAGTTTTCACTATAATTTGAACTACCCCATGACCTAAAACTATAATAATTATTATTTCTTACACCATTTAAAGCATCAGTTACTACCTCTTCTACTAAACTTGTAGAACTATTTAAACTTCCATCATCATTTAAATACCTTAAATAATATCCATCAAAATATCCCGCGAATTGATTAGGCGCTGTGACTATCTCTACTGGTGTCTTACCTGTCGCATCACTTCTATTTAAAATAACACTCATAACAGCTAAAATATCATCTTTATTAGTATGACTTTCACTAGCCACTACAGCAACAAAGAAATTATAATCTTCTTCTGGTATTTCATATTTTAAATTATCTTTAGTAACATTAAAACCTTTTTCAGGCACATTAATATATTTTGCCATTACTGGGTTTTCTTGATAATATATATCTTCTTTATTTTCTTCAATTATAGTATAATCTATTGTCTTAGCAATATTATTATTATGAGATTTTACTACGTCATAAACAACATTAGTAGTATTCCCTAATGTAAAAATAACTAAAAATAGCAAAGTTAATCTAGCATAAGTAAACCATTTCTTGGGTTTGTATCTTTTCATTTTTTTACACTCTTCCTTTATGTTATAATTATACCAAATAATAAATTATATGTCAAAAATTTGCTTTGCATTATTAGTAGTAATATCCATTACTTTCCCTATATCTAAGCCTTTTACCTCACTTAATTTTTTTGCAATTATAGGAATATATTTGCTTTCATTTTTTGTACCCCTATAAGGGTGAGGCGCTAAATATGGAGCATCAGTTTCTAATACTAAATTAGATATAGAAATATTTTTTAAAGTTTCACCTAAATTAGAATTTTTAAAAGTTAAAACTCCCCCAATTCCTAAATAAAAACCTAATTTAATATACTCCCTAGCAACTTCTAAACTGCCACTAAAACAGTGAATTATTCCCTTTACCTTAAACTTCTTTAAAATATCTATTGTATCCTTAGTAGCTTCTCTAGAATGAACTACTACAGGTAAATCATATTCCTCTGCTAACTTTAAAAACTCACAAAAAACCTCTCTTTGCTTTTCTTTATTATCTTTACTATAATGATAATCTAAACCAATTTCTCCAATACCAACAACATTTTTATCTTTAATAATATCCCTAAATAAATTAATATCACTCAAATTAAAATTATCTACATTTAAAGGGTGTACTCCAACAACACAAAAAACTGAAGAATACTCTTTAGAAATGTATTTATTATCTAAACTACTCTTATAGTCTTCACTAGCTGTTATAAGTATTTTAACGTTTTCTTTAAATGCACTTCTTATGTATTCTTCGCTTTTCTCCATTTCAATATGACAATGGGTATCAACAAACATAATTCCTCCTTAAGTTTATATAGTATAAAATCTAACTACTAAATAGATAAATACTACAAATAAAACTAAGTCACTGAATGAGTTAATTCCATAATAAGCAAAATATGCCAAAATTAACCCCAATATACAAACCATCTTTACTACATTTTTAAGTCCTATACTACAGTTTTTTATTTTCATTTTCAATCACGTGACTTAGTTTATCAATATTTTTAAATAATTTCCACACTTTCGACAAAATTAGTGCGTATTTGACACGATTTTTTACATTAAATGTCTTTTTCTATTTCATTTTTATCTATTCTGACAAATAAAGGCACATTTTCCATACTTTCATACACATTACTTTCATTAAACGTATCAGTTGTATCTTTTATATTAAGTTGTTTTAAAATATTTTCGCTTGTACTAGGTAGAAATGGACTCAAATTAATCGCACATACACGAATAGATTCAAGTATATTATATAAAACACCCATTAGCCTATCTTTATTTTCTTCTTTTGCTAAAGTCCAAGGAGTAGTTTCATCTATATACTTATTAGCTCTTTTTAAAACCTCAAATATACTTCCTACTGCCTCACTAATATTTAATGCGTCCATATTTTTTCCTACATTATCCTTAAGATTATTCACCATTTGAATAAGGTCTTTATCACATTCTTCTGTAATACCCTTGCTTACAATACTACCCTCAAAATACTTATTAGCCATAGATATAGTTCTATTTAATAAATTACCTAAAGTATTTGCTAAATCAGCATTATACCTGTCTACTAATAAATCATAAGTAATATTTCCATCATTTGAAAAACTTACTTCTTTTAAACAATAATATCTTACTCCATCTACTCCAAAAATCTTAACTAAATCATCAGGATACATAATATTACCCTTACTTTTACTCATTTTATCATTATGAAATAAAAGCCATGGGTGTCCATAAACACGTTTAGGAAGAGGTAGTCCTAAAGCCATAAGCATAATAGGCCAGTAAATAGTATGAAACCTAATAATATCTTTACCTACCACATGCAAATCAGCTGGCCAATATTTTTTAAACTCTTCACTTTGACTATCAACGTCATACCCTATATTAGTAATATAATTAGCAAGCGCATCTATCCAAACATAAATAACATGCTTAGGATTAAAAGAAACTGGAATTCCCCACTTAAAAGAAGTACGAGAAACACATAAATCTTGTAGTCCTGGCTTAATAAAATTATTTATCATTTCATTTTTTCTAGAAACTGGACATATAAAATCAGGGTGACTTTCAATATATTGAATTAACTTATCTGTATAATTACTTAACTTAAAAAAGTAAGCTTCTTCACAAGTTTCACTAACTTCTCTACCACAATCTGGACACTTTCCATCTATTAGTTGTGTTTCAGTAAAAAATGATTCACATGGGACACAATATAATCCCTTATATTCCCCCAAATAGATATCTCCTTGGTCATATAACTTCTTAAAAATATTAGCTACAACTTTTTCATGATTAGTATCAGTTGTCCTAACAAACTTATCATAAGAAATATCAAGTAAATCCCAAAGTTCTTTAATAGTTTTAGATACATTATCAACATACTCTTTAGGTGTAACACCTGCTTCTTTTGCTTTAATTTCTATCTTTTCACCATGTTCATCAGTTCCAGTTTGAAATAACACGTCATAGCCTAATCTTCTTTT
This sequence comes from uncultured Bacilli bacterium, assembly GCA_947630515.1. GTDB lineage: Bacteria > Bacillota_I > Bacilli_A > RF39 > UBA660 > MGBC139354. The sequence goes on along the minus strand of CANRHY010000045.1, from coordinate 1,818 downwards.
ATATCTAGCAATCGCATCACTCAAAATAATCTCATACATATTCCCAATATGAGGTTTACCACTTGTATAAGCAATCGCAGTAGTAATATAAAATTTTTCCATAATATCATCTCCTAAAATAAAACACGAACTAAAGGACTGGATAACCCCAGCGGTACCACCTTAATTCGTGTAATCACGCATACTTTTTGTTTAACGCACAACTACGTATACTTTGCTCATAAAGCCATATTCACTTACTCAAATTATTCTTTTCCACCATACAAGAACTCTCTATAAATTATATTATAAATTACTCACTTTAATCACTGCATTTCTAAAAAACTAAAGATATTATACTATATTTATCTTTTACTTGTCAAATAATCATACATAATATTTTAAATAATATAATTAAATATGTTAGATACAATATGGGTAATATTAATAATATATTTAATTCTTTTAGGAATAAACACAAGTATAAAACTAAACTTCAAAAACTACAAAATAAAAAGCATACTAAAAAGTATAAACTTTGATAGTCTTTATATGTCTTTAGGAACAAAAATGGGAGTAGGCACAATTATTGGAACTACCACTTCTCTTCTTATTGGAGGTCCTGGTTCTATAGTTTGGATGTTTATTTTTACCCTACTTACTTCTTCTTTAATATACTTAGAAAGTTTTCTAGGTAGCACCTATAAACAAAAATTAGGTGACTCTTATGTAGGAGGCTCTTACTATTACACCCTTTATGGACTAAAAAATAAGCCTCTAAGTATAATAATACTATTTCTATTTATAATAACATATTCTTGCTTCTTTCTAATGATACAAACTAACACAATTAAAGAAATACTAAATATAAATCCATACTTACTAAGCATAATAATATTCTTACTACTCACACTTTTACTAAACAACAAAAATAATGAAATCACAAAAATACTAAACAAAATAGTACCTATAATGTGTATTTTCTTTTTACTAATATCAACATTTGTAGTAATAAAAAACTTTAAAATAATTCCAAAAATCATAAAAGTAGTTATAACTTCTGCATTAAACAAAAAATCCTTTCTTACAGGTATGCTCATAGGCATAAAAAGAAGCATATTCTTAAATGAACTACTTATAGGCACTACTTCTCTTAGTAGTGGAATAAATAATATGGATAAAGAAATAACCGCAGGAACTCTCACTTTAGGAACATATTTCATAACTTTCATAATATCTTCTCTTGTCTCTCTATTAGTATTAATATTTATATATTATAATGGAGTACTCACTACTAACTATAATGACTTACTTATACACGTTTTCACTTTTCACTTTAATAACTTTGGAAAATACTTTTTATCACTACTTATTTGCTTACTATCTATTACAACTATATTATCTGGAATATACATAGGAATATCAAGTTTTTCCTATATCTTTAAAAACAAAAAACTAATAAATATAATAAAAATACTACTAATACTTATAATACTAAGTGGTTTATTTATAGATACCAATAAGTTATGGAATCTTACTGATAACATAATGCTAGTTTTAATAATACTCAATACAATTATTGTAACTATTCGAACAAAAATGATTTATAAATAAATCATTACAAACCTCACAGTTTGTTTTTTTCTCTTTCATTGGATAGTCCTACCCTCCAGAGACCAATTTCCGATAGTCGCTACCGTACTTATTAATATTTTTGATTTATTTTTAACTCATTTGTTCAATATATATCTTTATTCCTTCCATTAATATATTTATACTTGCATTTATATCTCTATCTATTTCATTAAAGCATTTTTCGCATACGAATTTTCTTATATT
>CANRHY010000044.1 GCA_947630515.1 uncultured Bacilli bacterium | reverse complement strand
TTCCTTGATTTTACTTGGAATTCTTTTACTAACTTAACATAATAAATAACTTAACATAAAAAGAAAAAGCAAATCTTATATAGATTTACTCATAGAAATTGTATTTATTTATGAAAGTATAAATTAACTTCACTTTCTATTTCTAAAGATAATCTTTCTATTGTTCCATCAGTATGGATACTTTCCATATCTTTTAGTACACTATTAGGAAATATGTGCTTCATATCTTTAGCATAATAACTCCCATCTCTTGGAATATCATAATCTTTTACTATGAAGTTATTATCTTCTTTTACTAATTCAAATTTATATGGAATAGAGGAAGCTGTATCTTTAATTATTTGTTCATTTTCTAAATAATATTTTTCTTGTAAAACCCAAGTATAAACATAATATTTTTCTTTTGATTCTTCGTTTATGAGATAAGTTCTCATTGCAACAAAGGATTTTTCAAATTCATGATAATTATTTTTTTCATCTTCTTTTATTAAATATTCTTTAATAGTATTTTCAATATTAACATCATCTAAATTAATTGGAGGGGCATATTTAAATCCCCAGGTGCTAAATAATACTGGTTCATTATTTCTCATTTTTGTTATATCAATTATAAATAGTATTAATAATGTTAGTAATATTAGTCCAATAAAAGTTATAGCAAATAGATAAGCTTTTTTAATTCGTTTTACTTTTGTATTAGAGTAATCTATAGTTTTTACAATGTTTTCTTCGAATTTTTCTTTATATTCTTTTTCTTTAACTTTTTCTCCACTCATTAAGTCGTTTAGTGTGATATCTAATTCATTGCATAAAGGTTTAAATAGTGATAAGTCAGGCATATTTCTTCCATTTTCCCAATTTCCAATAGTACGGTCTGATACTCCTAATTTTTCTGCTAATTCTTGTTGTGTAATATTTTTCTTTTTCCTGCACTCAGCAATAAATTTTCCTATTTTTTCTATGTCCATATTTCTTGCTCCTTTCATGTATACATTTTAGAATAAAAATGTTCTTTTTTACAGGAAATGTTTCGAGGGTTATAAATTATTTTTCAAATTTAACAGTTATATTACCACTACCTAGATTAGGTAAGTTGTCGATGTGTCCGATTAAAGTGTAAGAGTAAGTTGTGTCAAAAGATTCATAAAAGATAACTAAACAATTATCGCCATAGAGCATTACATCTCCCTTTTCTATATGTTTTATAGATTTTTCATTTGTAGGAAGTGTGTAATCCATATAAATATATTTTTCATTTCCATTTAATTCTTTCATGTTAAATTCTTGTGGTAAATATTTTAGAAATGCTTTTGTTGTTTCGTTATTAGTTAAATTTAGGTAATAGTCTTTATCATTAATTGTTACTTTAATACTTTCCATATTGTCTTTGTCCTTTCTTTTATTTATTATTAATACTACAAATATAAATATAATAATTATTATGGTTATTATAAATACTTTTATATATTTTTTCATAAACCCTCCTACTCTTCATAAGGTTCTTTTATGTTAAGTCCTAAAATAGATGCAATATTAGAAGCTTGATAACTTGTAACTATGAGTCCTTTTAAATCTTCTAATTTTACTTTTATTCCATTTATTTCACAAGTTCTAAAATCTAGTTTATCTAACTTAGTTCCATAGAAATCTGCTTTATTTAGATTGCAGTTATCAAAATATAATTTATTATGTTTAGTTATGTTAATAAATCCACTTTCTTCTAAGTTTGAATTTATAAAGTTTACTTTATTTAATGTACTTTCACTAAAGTTTGCATATTTTAATGTGCATGAAGAAAATGTTATGTTTTCTAAATGTGTATCTAAAAAACTTACACCTATTAATTTTGAGTTAGTGTATTCATTATTTTTACTTATATATTTTGAGTATGTTGAATTAGAAAAATCACAATTAATAAATTTGCAATTTTCAAAATATATGAAAGATAAATCACATTTTTGAAAGTTTATGTTTTTAAATGTGCATTTTTTAAAATTTATATCTGTTAGGTTTTCTTTGAAATTACCACTTTCATACACTACATTATTATAATCATTACCACTTTCAATATTCATGATTTTATCTCCTTAGTCTTAATGAGTTAAATACTACAGTTAAGCTACTTATCATCATAGAGATAGATGCAACCATTGGACTAATACTTATGTTAAATGGTTTTAGTAAACCTATAGCTATAGGTATCATTAGTATATTATAGAAAAATGCCCAGAAGAGATTTTCTTTTATTATTTTGATTGTTCTTTTACTTATATTTAGTAAATCTATTATTTTACTTATGTCATCATTCATTAGAATTACATCTGCGGAGTCTGCTGCTATATCTGTTTTTCCATTTAAGGATACTCCTATGTCACTAATAGCTAGAGATGGTGCATCATTTATTCCATCACCTACCATCATAACTATATGTCCCTCATTTTTTAATTCTTTTAGTATTTTTTCTTTATCTTGAGGGAGTAAGTCTGATTTTACCTCATTTATTTTTAATTCTTTTGCTACTATACTAGCTGAAAAATGATTATCTCCTGAAAGCATCATTACTCTTTTACCCATCTTTTGTAAAGCACTTATTGTTTCTTTTGCGTTAGTTCTTATTATGTCTTTTACTCCAATAGTTGCTAGTATTTGATTGTTTTCTATAACGTATATAATACTACTTCCATCTTTGGAAAGATTTACTTCATCACTATTATATTTGTTTTCTATTTTTAGTTTTTTTAGTATTTTGTTATTTGTAGCATATATTGTTTTACCCTTATAAATTCCTTTTACGCCTATTCCTGGCATGTTAGTAAAATCTGTTATTTTTTCTAATTTTATTTTATTAGTGTTTGTGTATGTTTTAAATGCACTTGCGATTGGGTGGGAAGAGTTTTGTTCTAAAGATGCAACCATTTTTATTAGTTCTTCTTCCTTATAATTACTATAGTTATTTATTTTTGAAATTCTTAGGTTACCATAAGTAAGTGTTCCAGTTTTATCAAATATTATTGTATCAACTTTATGAACAGACTCTAATGTTTCACTTGTTTTTATTAGTATTCCTTTTTTGGCAGAAAAACCTTCACTTATTACAACTGCTAGAGGTGTAGCTAAACCAAGTGCACAAGGGCAGGCTACTACTAAGACTGTGACAAAAGATAGTATTGCTTCGTTAAGTTGATGTCCTAGTAAAAGGTAGCCTATTAATGTGATAAGTGAAATTAATATTATTAATGGAACGAATACTCCACTTACTTTATCTGCTACTTTTTCTATAGGTGCTTTTGTGTTTGTTGCTTCTACTACTAATCTTACTATTTCTGATATTGTTGAAGATGGACCAATTTTTTGTGCTTCATATTCAATGTATCCACTTATGTTTATACTTCCTGCGATTACTTTGTCATTTACTTTCTTTTTATCTTGTTTACTTTCTCCTGTTATAAAAGCTGTATCTAAGTGAGTTTCTCCATAGGTAATTACTCCGTCTACAGCTACTTTCATACCTGGCTTACATATTAGGGTGTCACCTACTTTTACTTCATCTATTGTTACTTCTTTTTCTCCATCTTTAGTTTTTAAAAGGGCTGTTTTTGGTGTTATTTGTACTAATTCTTTTATTGCTTCTTTTGTTTTTTCTTTACTTTTTCCATCTATGAATCTACCTAATTTTATAAAGTAGATTACTGTGCAAGCTGACTCAAAATATAAAAACTCAGTTAAGCTAAAGTTACCATTTATTATTAATATAAGGTTTATAAAACTATAGATTATACATGAAAGGACTCCTATTGTTACTAAAGAATCCATATTTGGGCTTTTGTGTACTATGTTTTTTATTCCACTTTTTATTATACTAAAGCCATATATTATATAAGGTATTGTTATTAGAAATAATGCTATACTATAGTTAATTGGGTGAACTTTCATATTTAGTAGTGGTATTTGAGGTAAATGTAACATGTGTCCCATAGATATATACATAAGTACTATTGTTAATAATCCAAATACTATAAGATAGTAGATGCTATAATCTTTTTTGTTTTCTTCTTTTTCATTATATAAGCCTAGGCTAGTATATCCACTTTCTTTTATAAATCTTTCTAAGTCATTTATTGTTAATAACTTTTCATCGTATTCTATTAAAGCTTCACCTAATACTAAATTCACACTTGCTTTTACTCCATCTTGTTTGTTTAGGTATTTTTCTACACGATTTTGGCAAGCACTACAACTCATACCTCCAATTTTTAGTATTACTTTTTTCATAGTTATTCACCTCTTTGTTTCCAGTACATTATATTACTCTCAAACTCATAAGTTATTTTGTTTTCTTCATATAAATATGATAAGTAAGATTTTACTGTGCTACCAATTAGTACATACTGATTTGTATTCATTGTTAGGTTATAAGTATCAAATATGTTTTTTAGTATACTTTCAAATGTTATTTTAGTTTTACACATTTCATATATTTTATTTTCTATTTCATGTATTTTGTTTCTGTTAAGTTTTATTAAATTTTTAATACTCGTTAATGCTTCACAATGAGATGGTATATATAATTTAGCATCTAAACTTTCTAAGTAATCTAGTGTGTTTAAGTATTCTTTTACATCATAAATAAAGAATAAGTGATATTTATTTATTGTTTCTTCACTAAATAAAGCATCACCTAAAAAGCAAACATCATCAGGTGTTTTTATTCCAATCATATTATAGGAGTGTCCTTTTAGTGGAATTAGTTCAAGTCCATCTGGTAAGTTGTTATCTATATTTATAGCATTAGAAGAAGGAGCACATAAAAATTTATTTTTTAAGTCTTTAAAAGGGCATGCACCATAAAGGAGGCTTGGTTCTAAGATAGGATAGTTTATAAAGGTATTTTCAACTTCATTAGATAGTACTTTGCAGTTTGTTCTATCCATTATTACTTTATTTCCTCCGATATGGTCAGCGTGAGAGTGTGTATTTATTATTCCTTTTATATTGAAACCATTTTCTTCAATTAATTTTAGTATTTTTTTGCCAGCATCTTTGTCATTTCCAGTATCAATAATATACACAGACTCATTATCTATTTTATATATTCCTATGTTAGTGTTATTTTTTATGTAATAGGTTTTTTCTCCAACTTTTATTAATTCCATAAGTCCTCCCTCCCATAAATTTATAATACTCTAGGGACATATATTTGTCAATACAATTATTCGTATTTTTCTTTTTTAAAAAAGCAAATCAAACGATTTACTTTTTATATTTTTTTCTTACTTTTTCTGGCATATCTTCATAACTAACTTCTTCCCAAGAGTGAACTCCTAGGTAATATACTTCTAGTTTTAAGTATGCATCACTTTTTAGTTCTCTACTTGTTTTAAATTTAAGTGTTTTTTTGTTTCCTCTTTCATCATAAGAATCTAAAGTATATTTATAGTCCCCATTAGATATTTTTTCTATTTTTGTGTTATCTATTTGTGTGTAATATATTTTAGTGTAGTTTTCAAAATAGTAAAACATTATTATTGATAGGGTTAAAAATATAATTATACCTAAAACTATTCCTAATCTTTCTTTCATATTTCACCTACTTTTCTTTTATTATATTTTTACTTACATAGTAAGTTAATAAAAGGTATCCTCCATAAATTATAACTATAAATATTACTGAAGCTATTATTGATGGGAGTAATTCATTTGTTCCAAATACTTCTAGTATTTTAACTGCGAACATTATTCCAAATACAGAGTGGATAAGTGCGAGTGTTAGTGGTAGTAAAAAGAAAATGCAAATTTGTCTAAATAGAGCTTTGTTAAGTGATTTTTCATCTGTTCCGATTTTTCTTAATATTTTATATCTTTCTATATTATCAGTACTATCTGATAGTTCTTTTAATGCAAGTATTGCAGCACTGCTTATAAGAAAGATTATTCCTAAGTATAGTCCAATAAATGTAACCATTGCGGATAATCCTACTGTGGCTTCTTTAATAGATAGTTTAGTAGCTCCACTTGGGAATAAATAATATTTTGCTTTTTCTTTTTCATATAACTCATTGATACTACTTTCAATCTCTCTTATTTCTTCTTTGTTAGTTGTTTTGTAGTTCCCTATCAAATGATTTTGTACTAGATAGTCTTCATTTATAACATTATCTGAAACTAAAATTATACCAGTATTAATGTGTTCACTAGATAGTTCTATAAATCCATCTTGGCATTTGTTATATTTTGGTTTTAGGGTAGTTCCAAAAACGCTAATTTTTTCACCATTTTGAAGTGCTATATTTCTAATATTAACCATAGATTTAAAGTCTGCGATGATAATGTATTCATCATCTTTTAGTGTATACTCTTTCATATTATAAAACCTAGCCACTTTGTTATAATCACTAATTTTCATAATTGGTTCTTTTGTATCGTAAGCTAAAAATGGAAATTCTGTTCTAATGCTTTCTAGCTTTGAGCCTAGTGTATTATTCATTGTTAAATCTGGAGTCGCATAGGTATTTACTTCTATATAATTTTTAAAGTAAGAAGTTATATCAAAGTTAAATAATTCAAACATCTCTTTTGCAGTATAATGGGAGTTTTTTATTTGTGAATCGTTATATCCATAATCTCTATAGTTTTCATAATATTTATCCATATTCATATTTTGGGTAAACATTGCATCTACTGGGGCGAATCTTTTTATATTAGCGTTCATTGAATTTTTCATAGTAAGGCAAGAAGATAATAAACATATAGTTACAAATAGCATTATACAAATGATAGTAGTTCCAAATACAGTCGTGTTAATTTTGCTGCTAAATTCTCTTAATATAAAACTGTTTAGTCCTTTATAGTAATAACCTTTTATACTTCCTACAATTCTTAGTATTAGTCCTGATAAAGACCAGAATATTAAAAATGTTGATACTATTCCCATAATGATTGGTTTTAATATATCTGTGACTGTCGATAAAGTTTGAAATTCTGCTGTTACCATGTGGTATGCTTTCATAAGTAAAATTACGGCTACTATAAATATTATTATACAAAGATATGGATTTTTTAGTTTTACTACTTCACTCTTTTTAGCTCCATTTAGTAAGTCTATTAATTTGCATTTGCTGACACTTACTATATTAAATATCATAACAATTAAATACATTATGCTAAAATAAATTATTGTTTTGCCACAGGCACTTCTAGAAAATACAAAGCTAAATTTTGTAAGGTCTGCTTCAAATAAGTTAGCTACAACTAAACTCATAACTTGAGATATAGTTATGCCTAGTAAAAGACCTACAATTAATGAAAGTACACCAATAAATAGAGTTTCTAAAAATAGTATTAGTGATATTTTTCTTTTACTCATACCTAAAGTTAGATAAATTCCAAATTCTTTATTTCGCCTTTTTATTAAAAAACGAGAAGCATAAATTATTAGAAATCCTAGTACAAATGATACAAAGACACTTACACTAGATAAGACAGTCATCATAAGTTCTATTAAATCTTGTGTAGAAGAAGAGACTCTCAGCATAACTGTTTGGCTATCAAGTGCATTAAAAACATAAAATATTGCTACACCAAGAATAAGTGTAAAAAAGTAGATGGCATAGTCTTTTATACTTTTCTTAATGTTTCTTAAAG
>CANRHY010000043.1 GCA_947630515.1 uncultured Bacilli bacterium | reverse complement strand
GCACTTTGTGGATTTTATGTACAATTTTGTACATTTTTATTTTCCACTTTTTGTACATTCTTATTGTATCATTAACAAATATTTTGTTTATTATGTACAGTAGTACAAAAATTACTATAAATAATAAAACTATTAGAAAGTCTTTTTTACTCATAATAATCACCTCCTTGGAGGTGACACCCAACTAGTTTACTAGTTCCTATAGTTAATATATCACATGTATGGTGACTTTTCAAGCGAACAAGTGAAGAAAAAATTATAATTTTTGTTCTTATTATGCTTGACAAAACATAAAATATATTATATTATTATGTACGTAATAAAAAGAGAAAGCAGTGTATCCACACTCACCTGATTAGAATATACTAATGGGTAAAAGGCTAAGGTAATTTGGTTTTTAAGTGGATACTTGTGTATTCACTTTTTATAGTTTTTTGGAGGTGTTTTCTAATAGCTAAACAGAATAATGATGTTCTAATTAATGAACAAATCAAATTTGAAGAAGTTATGGTCATAGGGCCTAATGGGGAGAAGTTAGGGATTAAAAAAATCGAAGATGCACTAACTTTAGCGAGATATGCTGGACTTGATTTAGTTTTAATGAGTTCTAATGGTGTTCCTGTTTGTAAGGTAATTGATTATAATAAATTCAAATATGAGAAAGTAAAGAAGGAAAAAGAAGCAAAAAAGAGACAAAGAGAACAAAATCTTGAAGTAAAAGAGTATCGTTTAAGTGTTACTATTGATACGCATGATTTTGAGACTAAACTTAAGAATGCAAAAGCTTATGTTGAAAAGGGTCATAAAGTTAAAGTATCAGTAAGATTTAAAGGTAGACAAATTACTCACCCTGAGTTAGGTAAAGAAGTTATTCTTAAGTTTGCTAATGCTTTAGCAGATGTAGGTGAGATAGCAGAAGAACCTAAGTTAGAGGGAAGAAGTATGAGTTTAGTTGTAGCACCTAAAAAATAGAATTAAGGAGGAATAAAAATGCCAAAACAAAAGACACATAAAGGTATAGCTAAAAAAGTAAAAGTAAGACCAAGTGGAAGTACTAAGATAGGACATCCAGGAGCTAATCATAAAACTGGTAAGAAGCCAACAAGTTTTAATAGAGAACATAGAAAAGGATCAGTATTAAGTCAAGCTGATACAAATAGATATAAGAAAGCGTTAAGGGGGTAAGAGTAGATGACAAGAGTTAAAGGCGGAACTGTAACAAGAGCAAGAAGAAAGAAAGTTTTAAAGCAAGCTAAAGGTTATTTTGGAAGTAAACATAGATTATATAAGAGTGCTCAAGAGCAATTATTCCATAGTGGAGCATATAGTTTTAATGATAGAAAGAAAAATAAAGCTAATTTTAGAAAATTATGGATTACAAGAATTAATGCTGCATGTAGAATGTATGATATTAGTTATTCTAAGTTTATAGATGGGCTTAAGAAAGCTAATATTGAAGTTAATAGAAAAATGCTTAGTGAACTTGCTATAAGTGACATAGAAGAATTTGGAAAAATTGTTGAAATCAGTAAAAAAGCATTAGAAGGAAAGGCTCCTAAGAAAGAAGAAGTAAAAGAAGTTAAAGCTAATAAAGAAGAAAAAAGTGATTTAAGTAGTTTAACTGTAGCTGAATTAAAAGAAATGGCTAAAGAAAAAAATATTGAAGGATATACAAATATGAAAAAAGCAGAATTATTAGAGGCTTTAAAGTAAGAAGAAATTCTTACTTTTTTAAATTTAAAAGAAGTAAGTTTATTTTCTTACTTCTTTTAGATTTGGTTTATCAAATTCTTTTTGTAATTTTTTAGTAGACCATAGTAGAGAATATACAGTTTGATTTATAATTAAATCAAATTCACCAATATATTCATATGCTTTAGGTTTCCATGATAGTTTAAATTCATTTAATCCTTTATAAGGATTATCTTTAGAAAAATCTCCTGTTATACCATTTAAATCCATGAAACTATAGTTTTCACTTTTATATTTAGTAAATAACATATAATGCATAAAATGATTTGGTAATAATTTATTATATTCTTTTTTGAAACCGCTTGCATATATAGATACAACATTATTTTGTTTAATAACTATAGCTGCGCCTACTGTTTCTTTTAATATACCTTGTTGTATTCTGTTATTTAATTTAGTTATTTCTTCATTTAATTCGTTTAATAATTTATCACTTCTCATTTTTTCATTGTATAAGGCTTTATTTGTAGAATTTAATTGAAAAGCTTTATTAATTTTTTCGTTAAGTGTCGTTTCTGATATTATTTCTTCTTGTAAATTTTTTAAATAATCATGGTAATTTACTTCAAGTAGGTATAAATCTATCATTTTAAATTCATCAAAGTTTTTATATAAAGATTTATAAAACTCTTCAGGGATATTATCTTTTCTTTTAATTAATTCATATAGGGAACTAATATTATAAATATCTCCTTTTATTAAATTTAATCCTTTATTAGTTAATTTATTTAATCTATTTTGTAATTTACTATCTAATTTAGTAAAGTTAAAATTTTTTAAATCAACAATTGCATTATATTTTGGAAGTATGCTTTCAAAATATACATTATCTTTTAATTTTTTATAGCCCATTTTTTCTAATTCATCTATAAGTATTCGTGAATTTTCATTATAAGTTTTTCTATTATTTATATAATCTATTAAGCTATATGTAATTAGTGGATTTAATTTTATAAATGCAAATCCTTTTCTTTTAAAGAAAGTTTTTAAGGCTTCAGTAAAATCTTTTAGTTTAGAAAAATCAAAATAATCAGTTAAAAATCCTCTAGGAGCATAGCCATATTTAATATTTAAAGAGATATTTTTTACTAATATTAAAGAAGCGCTTTTTAGAATATCATCTTCGTAAACACCTATGTACATAGTTTTATAGCCTAATTTTTCCATAGATTTTCCATAAGCACTTGTTTGATAGAAGTTAGATAGAACGTGAGTTTTTGCAAATTTATCAAATTCTATATTTGTTATTTCTTTAACTATCATATTTTTTGCCCCTTTCTTTATCAATGTCTATATATTATAGCATATATACACTCATTTGTCTAAAAAAAATTAAAAAACTTGTTATTTTTGGCTAATTTATATATAATAAAGTTGTACGAGGTGATTATATGAGCAAGATAGCTTCTATAAAAGCAAGAGAAATATTAGATTCAAGAGGTAATCCTACAGTAGAAGTGGAGGTTAAAACTGAAAGTGGAAGCACTGGTGTTTTTAGTGTGCCTAGTGGAGCTTCTACTGGAAAAAAGGAAGCACTTGAGTTAAGAGATAATGATGAAAGGTATTGTGGAAAAGGGGTAATGCATGCGGTTAATAATGTTAACACAATTATTAGAAATGCACTTATTGGTATGGAAGTAACAAGTCAAAAATCTATTGATATGAAGTTAATAGAACTTGATGGTACACCTAATAAAAGTCATTTGGGAGCAAATGCTATTTTAGGTGTTAGTATTGCATGTTTGAAAGCTGCAGCTAAAGAAAATAATGAGCCAGTATACAAATATTTAAATAAAAGAGAAGTAAGAATACCATTTTGTATGTTTAATATTTTAAATGGTGGAAAACATTCTAGTAATAATTTAGATATTCAAGAATTTATGATAGTACCTAAGTTTAAGAGTTTTAAAGATGTTTTAAGGTCAGCAAGTGAAGTATTTAATGCTTTAAAAGTGCTTTTAATGGATAAAGGATTATCTACTGCTGTTGGAGATGAGGGAGGTTTTGCACCTGACTTAAAAAGTAATGAAGACGCGCTTGTTATGATAATTAAAGCAATAGAAACTGCTGGATATATACCTGGTAAGAATATTTTTATTGCAATAGATGTCGCTGCTTCAAGTTTTTATAATAAGCAAACAGATACTTATAATTTAGATAATACAAATATGAGTAGGGAAGATTTGTTAGAGTATTATATTAAACTTGCAAGTAAGTATCCAATTATTAGTATAGAAGACCCATTTGATGAAGAAGATTATGAAGGATTTAGGCTTATTACTGATAAGTTAGGTAAAAAGATTAGTATTGTTGGAGACGATTTATTTGTTACTAATAAGAAATTATTAGAAGCAGGTGTAAGAAATAATTTATGTAATGCTATTATTATTAAACCTAATCAAGTGGGAACTTTATATGAAACTTTAGAGACTATAGTTTATGCTAAACAAAATAAGTATACTACAGTAGCTTCTCATAGAAGCGGAGATACTCCCGATACTTTCATTGCTGATTTAGCAGTTGCAATGAATATACCTTTTATGAAATGTGGTAGTGTTACAAGAGGAGAAAGGGTAGCAAAATATAATAGACTTTTAGAAATAGAAGAAGAAATTCAAAAACAAAATGTATAAAACTTGACACAAAAGACTTTTTATGGTACAATTATAACAGTGAAAGGGGGAAAGGCTAAGATGGAAAAAGTACAAAATAGAGATTTGTTCTTTAAGTTTTTAGAAGAAAATGGATTAAGTCCAGAAACTAACAAAAGTATTCTTGAGATAGCGCCTAGTGTTATTCAAAGTCAATCAGCATTGTTAGTAGAAAAGTATGGTAAGTTATATAATCAATTTTTACTTTCAAGAAGATTTGAATATGGAAATAAGTATGGTGTTAAGGGCGCTGTGGGAGGTGCTTTACTTCATAGGGGTAAAACTTTAATTATGTGTGATAATTTAAATAAGATATCATTATGTAATGAGAGAGTAGAACAACCTATAGAAGAAGACTTTGATACTTTATTAATTCAAGGACAAATTGATGATGCTTATAGTTTATCATATAGTAAGTTATCTTTACTTTTTGGTGATGTATTAGATACACATGATATAAATAAATTAAATGCATATAAAGAATTATTTAGACTTATTAATAATAAGTTTGGTAATTATGAATTAGTTAGAGAAACTTTACTTACAGAAGGTAAAGAAGCAGTTTTAATTAAAAGAAAATAGTAAATTAACTAGAGTTTAGTGCTCTAGTTTTTTTTCGTGGACTTTTATAATACTTTGTAGTATTATATTTATATGAGGAGGCGCTTATGATATATATAAAACCAGAAACTAAAAGAGTTAATGATTGGAAAGATGATTCAATATATGTTTTAACTGACTTTGATAGAACAATTACAAAGGGTTCAAGTAATACTTCTTGGAGTATTATTTCTAAAAGTAGTATGGTACCAAAGGAGTATGTGGAAGAAAGGCAGAAGTTGTATGACTATTATAGACCAATAGAATTAAATGAAAGTATGCCTTATGAAGAAAGAAACAGGTTAATGAGTGAGTGGTGGAATAAGCATATATCGCTTTTTGTAAAGTATAAAATGAGTGAAGAAGTTATTAATAATGCGGCAAAAGACTTTAGAGTTATGTCTTTTAGAGATGGAGCTAAAGAGATGCTTAAAAGTTTTTATGAAAGAGGGATACCTGTTATTATTATTTCTGCTGGTATTGGTAATTTTATTAAAGAATTTTTAGTAGAGAATGATTCATATTATAGTAATATTTTTATAGTATCTAACTTTATTAAATTTGAAGATGGTATAGCAGTAGGTGTACAAGATAATGTGACACACTCTCTTAATAAAAATGAAGTAGCGCTTACAGATGATATAAAGGGTCTTTTAAAAAATAGAAAAAATGTTATATTATTAGGAGACTCATTATCTGATATTAGAATGGTTAGCAAGGAAAATAAAGATAATGCTTTAAAGATTGGATTTTTAGAAGAATATGTGGAAGAGAATATGAAATACTTTTTAAAAGAGTATGATATAGTATGTACTGATAATACAACATTTTATGAACTTTGGGAGAAAATTCCTGTATTAAAACGTAAAAATAGTTGTAAAAAATAGTAAATTATAATATAATATTAAGCGAGGGATGAATTTATGGAAATAGCATTAATTATTATATCAATAATTCTAATTGCGCTTGTTCTTCTTCAAAGCAATAAGGCAAGTGATGCAGGACAAATAATTACTGGAGGTAATTCAGTACTTATGAGTCAAATGAAAGAAAGAGGAGTAGAAAAATTTATTACTAGACTTACATTTGTAATGGGATTTCTATTCATATTAATTTCATTTATATTAGGATTTTAGAAACAGAGATAAATTTTCTGTTTTTTCTTTTCGATAATCGTGGTAAAATATAATAGAGAGTTGATTTATATGAAAGATAAAATATTAGAAATATTAAAAGAAAGTAATAGAAAATTAGATCCTATAGATATAGTAAAACATTTTAAGAAAAACTATACTTCAAATGATATAAAGAAAGTTATAGAAGATTTATATGAACTTGTTAATGAAGGAGAAGTTGTAGCGTCTAAAAAGAATACTTTTAAAGTAGTAACTGATGAGTATATTAAATCTAAAGTAGAGAGAGTTCAAAGTGGAAACGGGTATTTACTTTTAAGTGATGGAGATATTTTTATAGATAGAAAGAATATGCAAGATGCTAATACTGGGGACTATTGTTTATGTGAAGTGTTTACTAAAAGAGGTAAAGAAGAGGCTAGAATTATAAGAATACTTGAAAGAAATTTACCACTTGGAGAAATTCTTATAGATAATGGAGTTACTTATGTAAAAGTGTTAAAAGAGTATCCAAAAGATGTAGTACTTCTTCCAAGTGAAGAAAATTTAATAGATGGACAAATTGTTAAAATTAAGAGTGTTAAAGAAGATAAAAATTCTTTATATGTTAAGGTAAGTGAAATAGTTGGGCATAAAAATAGTCCTGATATAGATACACTTACTGTAATGGCTTCTTTAGATGTACCTATAGGATTTAGTGATGAAGCAAAAGCGGAAGTTAAAACTCTTCCTACCAAAGTATTAGATAGTGATTACACAGGTAGAGTAGATTTAACAAGTGATATTATTTTTACAATAGATGGAAAAGATACTAAAGATATAGATGATGCGATTGGACTTAAGATTTTACCTAATGGAAATTATTTACTTAATGTTTCTATTGCCGATGTTACTAATTATGTTAAGTTTGGTGGAGCTATTTTTAATGATGCATATAATAAAGGAAATAGTACTTATATGGCTGATAAAGTTGAACCAATGCTTCCAGTTGAGCTTAGTAATGGAATATGTAGTTTAAACCCAAATACAGAAAGATGCGCGGTTACTTGTGAGATGGAAATAGATAAAAGTGGTAATGTAATAAAAAAGAAACTTTATAGAAGTATTATTAAGTCAGCTAAAAAAATGAATTATGATGACGTTAATAAAGTTTTAGATGGAGAAGTAGTTTTTGGGTATGAAAAGTATGCTCCTATATTAAAAGAAATGTTAAATCTATCTAATATTGTACATAAAAAACGTATGGAAAAAGGAAATATTGAGTTTGATTCAAGTGAGATAAAATTAGTAGTAGATCAAAATGGAAAAGTTACTGATATTAAGAAAGTTAGAGAAGGTAAGGGAGAAAATTTAATAGAAGACTTTATGATTTTAAGTAATGAAGCTAGTATAGATATTGTTACTAGTATGTGTGATTATGGAATTTTTAGGGTACATGGTAAACCTAGTCCTAAAAAGATGGAAGAGTTTATGAAGTTTTATAGTAGTTTAGGGTTCACTTTTAATGGTAAGTTAGATTATGATAATATTACAAATAAAGATGTGCAAAAATTATTAGAAGAAGTTAATAAGACAC
>CANRHY010000042.1 GCA_947630515.1 uncultured Bacilli bacterium | reverse complement strand
AAATCAACCCGAACGGATTGATTATATATGTTAAGTTCAAACTATAAAAGTTCGAACAGAAACGTCATTGGAGCAAACAACGGGAATCGAACCCGCATCTTAGCCTTGGCAAGGCCACATACTAACCATTGTACTATGTCTGCGTTTGCATAAATATAATAACACATTTAATATATAATATGCAATTGTTTTTTTATTTATTTTATTAACTTTAAAACTTTATCTTTATTAATTATAGAATTAGTATTTAAATCATACACCGGTAAATCTTTATCTAAATATTTTAACACTTCTACTATTTCTTTTAACTTTCTTAATTTTTCTAAAGACATATATGTACTTATATCATAATGTAGTCCTATAATTTTATTTGGATTTATTTTATAAAATGCTTGCCACTCATCAGGCTCATAACTACATCTGATAGGCAAAATACTATTTATAAATGTATATCTAAATGAATTTACTTTTTTTGTTTTAAATGCAATTATATGCTTATCTATTATAAGTGTTGGTAAATTTTTTAAAGAATAATTATAATACCCATCTATTTCATTAATATTTTTAGATAAACTTATATAATAATTACCATTATATCCTATAGGTGGCATTATAAGAGACTTTTTACACATAATACCCTCTGTTAATAATTTTATGAACACATCTTTATTGTATTCAAAGCCGTGATAAAACCACTCTTCATCTTTTTTACCCATTTTATCACAAATCTCATTTATTAAATTTACTAAATCCATCTTTTCTTTTGTCATAACACATATTTTATAATAAACCTAAAATGCAACTATTTTTCAAAAACTTTATAAATAAACAAACTATTTATACACATTAGTACTAACCCTATAATCAAATGAATCATATTAAATGGAAAACCTGCTACTTGATAAAACACACTAACTATAGAAGATAAAACAAAACCTATAATTGTGTAATATGTTAAATCATGATGGTGATTAAGTAAATATTCGATTATCTTAGCAATAACTATAACCCCCACTGCTGCGCCCATTAAAAATGGTATAATAATTAAAATATTAGTTTTTAAATTAGTGAAAGAGGTAATATTGTTAATAACAGTTAAAATTGGTTCATAATATCCTATTAACATTAAAGTAAAAGACCCACTAATACCAGGCACAACCATAGTAGCTGAAGCTAAAGCCCCTACTAAGAATAAAACAATATAACCACCTATATTCATATCAGTCAAAACTGCATCACTCGCACTCTTATTTACAAATGTCATAACAACAACAATTAAAAGCCCAACTAACATACATACAATTTCTTTAACCCCAGGTTTCTTTACTTCCTTAAATAATTTTGGTATTCCACCAATTATAAGTCCTAAAAATACAAGCATAGTAATAATAGGTGCTTTATCAAGTCCTATTCTAATAATCTTCGCGCATATAGCTACAGAAAACAAAATACCTAAAGCTATAGGAAGTAAATATAAGAAATATTTCTTGAAGTTTTTAAATCCCTTATAAAAATTAGAAACTGCTTCTATTAAATTCTCATAAATACCCATTAAAACAGCAAGTGTTCCACCACTAACACCAGGAATAATAAACGCTACTCCTAAAACAATACCTTTAATAAATAAAATTATCTTTTCTTTCATAAACTCTCCTTAAAATTCCTTCTTTATTTTAACATAATTAACAAACATAAGCAAACATAAAAGCCCACATATAAACCCACATACGACATCTGATAAATAATGTACCCCCAAATAAAGCCTAGAAAATGGTACTATCAAAATTATTAAACTAAGTAAAGTTACTAAAAATATCTTTAGTGGTTTATTTTTAACTCTTCTTAACACTATAAACATTAAAATTCCAAAAAATGCTACACTACACATAGTATGTCCACTTGGAAAAGCAAAATCAAAAGGCTTTTCTATTAAATTACTAAGAGGTCTTTCTCTTCTAAAAATATTCTTAAGCGCTACACTACATAAATAAGTTGTAATTAAACACCTACTACTCCAAGAAAAATATCTCTTATCTTTAATAACCACAAGCATTAAAATTAAAGCACCTACAAAAAACCATACACTACCTAAATTAGTCACTATTTTAAAGAAAACTGTTAACTTATCATTTACTAAATTATCACGTATATAATCCATTACTTTTAAATCTATATATAATACTTTATCCATCAAAGTAGAACTTACAATAACACATAATATAATAAAGAGTAGTAATGCTATTAAATAATACCTAGATTTATATAAAAAGTCTTTTAACATATACCCCTCCTATAAAAATAATGTAATTACCATAGTAATTATTCCTACTATAAACCCTAAATATTTCATAGATTTCAAATTACTTTCTTTAATTACAGGTAAAAATTCAAAAATAGCTATATACATAATCATACCAAAAGTAATCATTAAAATAATACCCATAATAACTTCTCTATCTAATAAATAACTAAACTTATACGAAATTAATGCACCCACTAAATAAGAAAGTCCTATTAAAGTCACAAAAAGAAAAGTTTGAATTTTACTATGATTTTTACTATAAGTACTACTTAAAGTAAGTCCTAAAGGAATATTATGAAGTCCTATTCCTAAAGTAAGCATAGCTGCTAAATCATAACTAACTAAAACAGTTCCATAAAGAGTCATACCCTCTATAAAATTGTGAACTACTAGAAATATACAAGTAATTAAACTAATATGCTTAAAATGTTCACTTTCTTTCTTCTCATGTTCATGATGATGTCCACTAAATTTATCTAATATTAACACTACTATAAATCCAATTAATGATACTATAATTATATATAAAATACTACTTACTTTACTACACTCACTTCTAAAAAATGAATAAGCATCAGGTATCAAATGAAAAATACCCAAAAGTATTAATACAATAAATCCTAAAGATACACTAAAAGTAACTATTTTCTTATTATTTTTTAAAGAAAACACAATCAAAGTACCAATTAACAAAAAGAAAATTGAAACTATACCAAGAAGTAATACAATTAATAAATTCATAACTATCACCTAAATATCCATATATTTTCTATATTTTACTAAATCTCCAGTCTTAATTCCACTAATACTTGGTTTAACTTGAAATATTCCAGGGTATTCATTACCTTCAAGTAAAACAAACCCATCTTTTGTAACAGCTAAATCCCAACCGACATATCTAACAGTTGGCACTACTTTACATAGCTCTTTAACATACCCTTCTAATTTATCGTAATTAGGAACTTTAAACCCTACAATAGGAGTGAGTGTCTTAGGGTGTTTATTATAAATATGCCCGTCTTCATCAATCGCAGGTACAAATACTTTACCCTCTTTATTTACAAAAGTATACATACCTCCACTACTAAAATTGTCAACACTTCCATTATGCCCAATTCTTAAAATAACATTCATAATATGAGTTTCTCCTTGGTCATCTAAGAAAGATAAAACTCTAACACCATTTACACTACCACCATATAATTTACTCATCTCTTCATGTTGTACTATAAAGTCTTCTACTAAAAATTGTTCATTCTTAATAATAGAATTATATATCTTTAAAACATTATATTCATTCTTCATCTTTTCACTATCTAATTCTATTACTTCTACACCTTTTCCACCAGAACCATTTATAGGTTTAACTACAATCTTACTTTTACCTTCTATAAAACTTTCAAACTCTTTAAAACTAACACTTCTAAGGTCTAAAAATCCCCTATTTAAATAATCTTTAAATAAATTATTAAACTTTACTTTATCACTAAACTTATCCCAATCTTCTTTCTTATTATACTTTCTAATTATCTCATTATTATATCTTCCAGTTATATAAGTCTTTCTTTCACTTTTATTTAAAAGATAAAACTCAAACTCAAAATAATCCATATAACCACTACCATATAAAATTGCACATTTAGCCATATCAAAAAGAACATAAAAAGTACTTTTATTTATCTTTTTAGCTATCTCTTTAGCGCGGTTATAATATTCTTTATAATTAGCATTTTTAATTTTTTTAAACATATATCCTATTCTCATTTATAACACCTACATAAATTATAAAAGAAAAAACAAAAAAAGTAAATATGAGATAACCCTTTATCTCATATTTTCAAAACCTTTTCATACTCTTTTACTAACAACTTAAGATCCACTCCATAGACTCTCTTTAATTCTGCTGGTGTATAACTAAACATTGGATTTAATTTACCTTTATCTATTAGTGTAATTCTATTATCATGACAGTATAATACTAACGCTTGAATTTGCTTTACGCTTTTATGAAGTACTGAAGGATTTAAATAATCTTCTATATTTAAACTCTTAAATAGTTCTATTACTTCAATTATATGATTAGCTTTAAGTGTCCATATACTTGATGTTAATAAGTGTTCATATTTAGTATAATTCCAATATGGTAAATTTAAAATTTCCTTTATTTCATTTGAATTTTTATGCCATATACCTGATGTTAAAAGGAACTCAAATTTTTTTTCTCCCCAATATGGTAAACTTAAGATTTTTTTTATTTCGCTAGACTTCTTAAGCCATATAGTTGGTGTTAAAAGAGGCTTGAATTTTGGATTATCCCAATATGGTAAACTTAAAATTTCTTTTATTTCAGTAGAATTCTTAAGCCATATACTAGGTGTTAAAAGGGACCCAAATCTTTTTTCTTCCCAATATGGTAAACTCAAGATTCTTTTTATTTCGCTAGACTTCTTAAGCCATATAGTTGGTGTTAAAAGGGGCTTGAATTTTGGATCATCCCAGTATGGTAAATTTAAAATTTCTTTTATTTCAGTAGAATTCTTAAGCCATATACTTGATGTTAAAAGTGGTTCAAATTTTTTTTCTTCCCAATATGGTAAACTTAAAATTCCTTCTATTTCATTAGAATCATTATTCCAAATTGTTGATGTTAAAAGATTTCTAAACTTTGCTTCTTCCCAATATGGTAAGCCTAAGATTTTTTTTATTTTTTCTGAATTACTCATCCATATGCCTGATGTTAAAAGGGGCTTGAATCTTTCATCTTCCCACTCTTCCATATCCAAAACATTAAGGACAAATTTATATGCCCTTCTATATTTTAAATATTCACAATCCAAATGCTCCAAATGTCTTTCCTTTAATAACTTTTTTATAAGTTCATATTCTACATTATTCATAATGTTGCTCCTTTATAATACCATTTCATACTCTTTTACTAACAACTTAAGATCTATTCCATATGCTTTCTTTAGTGCCTTAGGTGAATAACTAAATATCGGATTTAATTTGCCCTTTACTATTAGAGAAATTCTATTATCATAACAATATAACACTAATGCTTTAATTTGTTTTAAACTTTTATAAAGTACTGCAGAATTTAAATAATCTTCTATATTTAAACTTTTAAATAGTTCTATTACTTCTGTTATATGTTGAGCATTAAGTGGCCATACACTTGAAGTTAATAGTGGTTTAAATTTTTCCTCTTCCCAGTAAGGCAAACTTAATATTTCCTTTATTTCACTAGATTTTTTATTCCATATAGATGGTGTTAAAAGATACTTAAACTTCTCTTCTTCCCAATATGGTAAACTTAACACTTCTTTTATTTCATTAGTATTTTCATTCCATATAGTTGGAGTTGATAGTAATTGAAGCTTTTCTTCTTTCCACTCTTCCATGTCTAAAACATTAAGTGCAAATTCATATGATATTTTCTTTAAATATGCACAGTCCAAATGCTCTAAATGTCTTTCTTTTAATAACTTTTTTATAAGTTCATATTCTAAATTATTCATAACTTTCCCTCATACTTTCTAACAAATCCATTTTACAGCCTAAAAGTTCTATTAAATGTGTATGTTCTAATTTTAATTTTTCAAATTTATTTATAAATTCATTATAATCTAACATAAATAAATCTAAATAATTAGTTATTATATCAGAGTAATAATACACACCATTATCTTTTAAATATTCTACTATTCTTTTTACATTATCATTATCTAATGCACTTAAAAAATCTTCATCATAAATTTCATATATATCATCTATATATTCTGTATCTAATAAACTTTCTAAATACTTCATTTTAACACCCTTTCATATTCTTTCATTAATAGTTTTATATCTATTCCATATGCTTTCTTTAGTGCCCCAAGTGGATAACTAAATATCGAATTTAATTTGCCATTATCTATTACTGAAATTCTATTATCTTGGCAATATAACATTAATGCTTTAAGTTGCTTTGCACTTTTATGGAGCACTGAAGGTGTTAAATAATCTTCTATATTTAAACTTTTAAATAGTTCTATTAACTCTGTTATATGTTTAGCACTAAGTGACCATATACTTGATGTTAATAAATGTTCATATTTTATATCTTTCCAATAAGGCAGACTTAGTATTTCTTTTATTTTCTTTATATTACTAAGCCATATTGATGATGTTAAAAGGTGTAGATACTTATCCTCTTTCCAATATGGTAAATCTAAAGTTTCTTTTATTTCGCAAGGGCTTTTGTGCCATATAGTCGGAGTTAAAAGCGGCTTAAATTTGTCTTCTTTCCAATAAGGCAAACTTAATACATCTTTTATTCTTTTTGAACTACTAAACCATATGCTTGATGTTAATAGAGGCTCAAACTTCTCTTCTTTCCAATAAGGCAAACTTAAAATTTCATTTATTTCACTCAAACTTTTATGCCATATTGATGATGTTAAAAGCGGTTTAAACTTTTCTTCTTCCCAGTAAGGTAAACTTAAAATTTCTTCTATTTCACTTGAACTTTTATGCCATATATTAGGTGTTAAAAGTGGCTTGAATTTTTCTTCTTTCCAATATGGTAAACTTAATATCTTTTTTATTTTATTAATATTATAATTCCATATCGTTGAAGTAAGTAATGGCTTGAATTTTTCATTTTTCCACTCTTCCATATCCAAAACATTTATTACGAATTTATATTTTCTACATTTTAAATATTCACAGTCCAAATGCTCCAAATGTCTTTCTTTTAATAACTTTTTTATAAGTTCATATTCTAAATTATTCATAATGTTATAACACCCTTTCATATTCTTTCATTAATAGTTTTATATCTATTCCATATGCTTTCTTTAATGCCCCAAGTGGATAACTAAATATCGAATTTAATTTGCCATTATCTATTACTGAAATTCTATTATCTTGGCAATATAACATTAATGCTTTAAGTTTCTTTGCACTTTTATGAAGCACCGCAGGTGTTAAATAATCTTCTATATTTAAACTCTTAAATAGTTCTATTACTTCAGTTATATGTTTAGCATTAAGTGACCATATACTTGATGTTAATAAATGTTCATATTTTATATCACCCCAATAAGGTAAACTTAAAATTTCTTCTATTTCATTAGGACTTTTATGCCATATAGTTGATGTTAAAAGAGGTAAATACTTATCTTCTTCCCAGTAAGGTAAACTTAAGATTTCTTCTATTTCATTAGGGCTTTTGTGCCATATATTAGGTGTTAAAAGGTTTTTAAATCTCTCTTCTTTCCAATAAGATAAACTTAAAATTTCTTCTATTTTTTTTGAATTACTAAGCCATATCGTTGGCGTTAAAAGTGATTGGAATTTTGGATTATCCCAATATGGTAAAGATAGTATATTTTTTATTTCGCTAGATTTTATATTCCATATAGTTGATGTTAAAAGTGGTTGGAATTTTTCTTCTTCCCAGTAAGGTAAACTTAAGATTTCTTCTATTTCATTAGGACTTTTATGCCATATATTAGGTGTTAAAAGGTTTTTAAATCTCTCTTCTTTCCAATAAGATAAACTTAAGATTTCTTTTA
>CANRHY010000041.1 GCA_947630515.1 uncultured Bacilli bacterium | reverse complement strand
TACCATATTTTATGTAAATTTTCAAATTATTTATTTAAAACTTAATATTTTATCAGCTTCCTCTTTAGTTAAATATTAATATTAAATCATTTTATCTATTACTATTTCACTCTTTAACTGATCAATAGTACTCTTATATAAACTTGCATCAACTGTCAAATTATTTTCATTATATAGTACATTTATAAGTTTATTTAATTTATTCATCTTACATTTAATTTCTTCATGTGTATTATCAAATAACTTCTTAGATTCATCTATTAAAGTATTTAATTCTTCTTTTCTCTTTTCAATTCCTTCTAAAGTACTCTTAAATGTCTCTAATCTACTATTATGATACTTTTCTTTTTCAAATAAACTTTGTCTTATCTTTTCACTATCATATGAACTACTATCTAAATTAGAATTAACTTCTTCTTTTTTATTTGAGTACTCTTCCATTAACTCAAATATATTAACATCTGTTACTTCAGCATTTGTTTTATCATACTCTTCTCTAGCTAAATCTAAAAGTAACTCTAAATCTTCTCTTATTTCTTCAAAAGATTTATTATTCTTAAATGCTTCTAATATATTAGTACCAAGTGTAATCGGACTTTTATATTTCTTATCTAGACTTTTCTTTATCTCATCAAGTTCTCTTTCTAATATATCTTTTTCTAACACGTCATTAGCGTGTTTATTTTCACTATAATAAGACTTATTCTCTAATTTTAAATTAACTAATTCTAATAAATCTTTTAATCTAGAAATCTCAGCTTTAATTAAAATAGCCTCTTCTTCACTAGAACTACTTAAAACTTCTTCTCTAGCTTTTAAAGTTTCCTCTAAATAAGCTTTCTCTTCTTCATCTTTATTCTTATCATCTCTTTCAATATAACTGTTTTCACTTAAACTACTCTTTAATCTAGAGATTTCTCCTTCAACAAATCTTTTTCTATCTAGAAGATACTCTATATCCTCTTCATCAGTTACATCTCCCAGTTTATATCCTGCCTTTTTTACTAAAATTCCTATTAAATCTTCTAAAGCTCTATAATCCATATCTATCACCAATCCAATTCTATTCCTTTCTCTTCTTCTTTTTTCTCTTCATTAGTTTTTATCTCATTTATCTTTTCTTCTACATTATCTATCTCTTCCATTATAGAATTAAGCACATCTTCTTTAGGTTCTTCTCTTCCTTTAACCTCTTCTATTTCTTCAAAACTTACTTCTATCTTAGGAGGTTCTTTTTTCTCTTCCTTATGTTGTACATTAACTTTTACCTCTTCTTTTACTTCCTCCTTTGGTTTTTCTTCTTTCTTTTCCTCTTTTATAGGAGTATTAATATTTACAGAAGTATTATTTGAATTTCTTCCCCATTCTTTAATTAACTCTTCTTTTACTAAATTAGAATCTACATAAATAACATCTTTCTTATTATTTAACTCTTCGATTTTTAATCTAAGTATCTCACTATTATTTAAATCTAACATTCTAAGAGTATTATTTTCATAATTATCTTCATCTAATTTTTTATTTATATTATTAAGTTTATTTACACATCTTGTCTTCTCTATCTCTATTTCATTAATTCTTTCTTTAATAGACTCTTTATTATGTCTAACATCTTCTAACATTTTTTCTGTTTTATTAAGTAAATCAGTAGCCCTACTTAATTTTTCATCTGTCTCACTCTTAGCTTTTTCTAATCTATCGAAAGTATCAAAATTAATACTACTATTTATAGAAGATGATATAACACTTTCTATTCTATTTAAGTCATTCTTTAAAGTAGAAGCATATTCTTTTATCTTTGCTTGAATATTTACCTCTTTTAGTTCTACTTCTCTTAAACTATTAGATTCTTTTTCTAAATTCTCAAGTTCTTCCTCTAAATCTTTAATCTTTGCCTCTAAATAAACTTTATATTTAGAATCCATTTCTTTTTCTTCTTCATTTCTATAATTAGTATTTTTAATTTTATCTAATAAATTTTCATACTCTATTTCTAAATTTCTAATTTCTTCATAAACGCTAGTGACAGTTAAATCTTTTGTGCCAGATGTAGCTAAAAGAACAAGTGAATCTATTTTATCTTTAACTGCATTATAACTCTTTCCCTCATTATAAGCTCTTATTAAACTTTTACCCACTATCTCAGCATTATTTTCCCAATTAGCCTCTCTTACTTTAAGATTATCTAATATTTCATTAAAAGTTTTTTTATCTTTAGCTCTTTGTTTTTCCTTAATCAAAGATGAAATACTATTTTTAGTTTTTTCTAGTTCTTCTTCACTATAATCTTTATGCACATCAAAACCAGCTTTTTTAACTAAAAGTTCAATTAAACTAATCACTGCTTCATTATTTGTAAACATAAACAACCACCTTATTTTCCTATTAATATAATACCACACTGCCCCGTGTTTATCAATCATTTTTTAGATTTTTAAGTATTTGACATGTTAACGTCAAGTATGGTAAAATACATACCGTTTATTTAAAGGGGGAAATTCTATGACTATATTTGACACATTAGCATTTAATAAACTATATTTGTTGTCTTCATATAATAATGATACATTAAGAATATACCTAACCAAAACATATTTTACTAAAAACAACAAAGTACAGTACTTCTTAAAATTAATGAAAATAAACAAGGACAAAAATATGGATTGTATTGGTTACTTGTATTTTTATATAGAAGAAGGCAAAAGTAAATTTATAGGTGAATTTATAAAAGAAGAATATAGGTCTAACCACTTAGCTTCTCTTGCTTTATCTACTTACATAAAACTATGTATTGATGAAAACATATATGAGTTTGAAACAAACAAAAAACAAAGAAAACCATTTTTACTATACTTACTTAAAACATACTCTTATGAACTAGCTGACACTACTAAATATGATAAATTAAAAAGTACTATTTATATATGCAAAAAAGCGGGTTCTCTAACAAAATACTTATATTTTAAAACTCCTATTATTGGAGAAAAATTTAAAACAGGAAAAATAGCCACTCATGATAACTATGAAATACTTAATAGTTTAGAAAACACCATTATATTAGATAAAGTTTTATTATCTTTTCCATACTATTTAACTGATTTAAATTCTTCATACACAAAATGTGAAAATACTTTAAAAAGGATAAGAAACAACTAAATTTCTTATCCTTCTATTTTATTTTGTATATCCACGTTATTAATTGAATCAAATCTCTTAGTAATCTTATCAGTAGTAATATGTATTTCTCTAACATCTTTACTAACAGTTTCTATGTGAGTACTAAGTTTATCCCACCTATCTTTATATCTTAAGAACTCTTCTCCTAATCTATTTAACTCTTCATGAATAATACTTGCATACTTATCTCTTTCCATACCCATAAGAATTGCTTGTATAACTGTAAGAACACTCATTAAAGTAGTTGGACTTGCTATATAAACATGTCTTGAATATGCATAATTAAGAAGTGTCTCGTGATAAGCATTAATTTCAGAAAATATTGCTTCAGCAGGCACAAACATAATAGCTTCACTACTTGTCTCTCCATTAATAATATATTTACTACTAATCGCGTCTATATGCTTTTTAACGTCACTTTCAAATAACTTCTCTCTTCTTTTTCTTTCTTCTTCACTAATACCCCTTTCAAGCATATATCTGTAGTTTTCTAGTGGAAACTTACTATCTATACAAATATCACCTAATGGACTTGGTGCATGCACTATAGCATCCGCAATAGAACCAGTACTTAAAGTATATTGAATATTATAAACCCTATCATTTTTACTACCAAAAACACTAGATAAAATATTATTAAGATTAACTTCTCCAAAAATACCCCTACTTTTCTTATCTGTTAAAACACTTTCTAAACTTACAATATCACTAGATAAACTATCAATCTTCTTTTGTGCTTCATCTATTCTAGCAAGTCTTTCTAAAACATTAGAAAAAGTTTTATTAGTCTTTTCAAAATTTTCATCTAACCTAGAATTAACCCTATCATTTATCTCTCTTAACTTTACTTCAATCTCTTTATTTAAATTAGCAAAGTCCTCATTTATTACC
Organism: uncultured Bacilli bacterium; assembly: GCA_947630515.1. Lineage (GTDB taxonomy): Bacteria > Bacillota_I > Bacilli_A > RF39 > UBA660 > MGBC139354. The sequence goes on along the minus strand of CANRHY010000041.1, from coordinate 3,798 downwards.
CTAGTAAAATCATACTTAAAGTCTCCAATTTCTTTAGTCATCTTAAGCGCAAAATCACTTTCATTTACCTTTTTTATTCTTAATAATGCTACTATTAATAAAACTATAACTATTACTAAAAGTCCTATAATAACATACTCCATAAAACATACCTCCTAACTACATTACATATCTATAATACTACAAGTATATATGTTTGTCAATTAAATGATTAAAAAAAACAAGCAAATGACTTGTTAATTTAACTTAAACTTTTTAGAAACAAATAAACTAATAATATAAACTATAACTAAAATAACGCCTACTCTTAAAAGAATAATAGGATGCTTTAAGCTTTCAATTAAACTTACACCAATATAACCCCAGAAATACACAAGCACTACTTTACCTAAGAGTAATGCCCCTAAAAACTTCTTAGTATCTACTTTAGCAAGCCCACAGGCAATATTAACAAGAAAAGCAGGTGTAAATGGAATAGCAATAATAAGCGCTAAATTAGAAAAACTTACGTTTTTAACTGTCTTTAAAACATTACTTAACTTATCACTATCTTTAAACTTATTATAAAGTTTAGTAGAAAGCCCTTTTTTAAATATATAATAAGACATCATACAACCTAATATTGTAAATATCCAAGAAATAATAAATCCTAAAATAGACCCAAAAGTTAAAAAATTCAAAGTAATAAATACAGACAAAGGTAAAATAGGAATAATAGATTCAAACAAAATAAAAATACAACCTACAATCGCTCCATAACTACCTAACACTGAAAGTAAATTGTTTATAACTTCTTCTATTATTCCAAATAGTCCCATAAATACTACTCCTAACTATTAATAATTATATAATATTTTTACTATTTTTCAAGCATAATCACATTATAACCTAAATAACTTAACACTAAAACTGCCCTTTTACTAAGTTTTCCACTTGGACAATATATATAATATAAACTATTTTTATTTAATAAATTTCTATAATTATTCATTAAATCATCATAAGGTATATTATATGACCCTGGTAAATGACTAACTTTATAATTATATCTATCCTGTACATCTATTATTCTAACTCCTCTTTTAAACTTTATACTATCATACTTTTGAATATTCATTTTTATCCACCTAAAATAATATATGTAATCATTTATTTTTTGATAAAAATTTCATATAGATTTCATATAGTTGTGGTTGAGTAATTATAGAGAAAGTGATATAATATACCTATGTTTTTGGGAAAGGAGTAAGAATGAAAAAAAGAGGGAAAACAATTGATGAAAAAACTACTAAAGTAAAGAAAAAGGGAAAATTAAAGAAAAAAAATATTGTTATTTTAATAATTACAGTCGTATGTTTTATAGTTTTAGGTTTTTCTGGCTATCATATAGTTAGATATATCAAAGATACTAAAGAAACAAATGATATATTAGACGATATTAATAGCACAGTTGAAGTAGATGACGTATATTCAGATGAAGAAATGAGCATTTACCAAGATGTTGAAGAACCCGACGATAGTCCATACTGGTCATATATGAAAATGAGCCTTATAGATGTAGACTTTAATGAACTAGAAAGTATAAATAGCGATACTAAAGGTTGGATACAAGTTCCAGGGACTAACATTAATTACCCATTCGCTCAAGCGGGAGATAATGAATTTTATCTAACACATACATTTAACAAAAGTTGGAATGGTAATGGTTGGGTATTCCTAGATTATAGAAACGACATAAACAACTTAGGAAGAAATACAATAATTTATGCACATGGACTTAAAAATAAAACAATGTTTGGAACTCTTAGAAATGTATTAAAAGAATCTTGGTATGGAAACACTGATAACTATGTTATTAAATTATCTACAAAAACACAAAATAGTTTATGGCAAGTATTTAGTGCTTATCACATACCTACTACAACAGATTATTTACAAGTAAACTTTGGAAGCGATAGTCAATATAAAGATTTCTTAAATACAATGATATCAAGAAGTATGATCAACTTTGGTACAACAGTTAGTGAAAACGACAAAATACTAACTCTATCAAGTTGTTGGAGTGATGATGAAAAAGTAGTAATGCATGCTAAATTAATTAAATATGCTAATAGATAAAGAACTCAAAAAGTTCTTTTTTCTTTCATTAAAAAACTCTCAAATTAATGAGAGCTTTTAACTATTTAGTTTTCTCTAGTCTTTAAATATATAGCACCTAATATAGCACTAACTAAACTTACTAGACCTACTACTGAATAAAGAACTATATTATCTCCAGTATTAGGGTTTTCTATTTTTTCAATTACCATTTTAATAGTCATACCATCAGTAAGAACAGTATCTAATGTAATAGCTTTACCTTCCTCATCTACAAAGCTAATTTTATATCCTTCTTCTGCTGCTTTCATTACCTCTTCATATTCAGCACCCATTGTTTCAGCTAATGTTTGTCCTTTAAATACAATTGCATTAGCTGCATACTCTTCTTCGCCTTCGCTTACAATTACAGTTATAGTAATAGTTTCTAAATCAACTGTTTGTCCTGCTGGAACTTCTTTTCCAGTTTCAGAGTCTTCAGTATAGATATAAACGCTCTTACTACTATTATTAATTATTTTTGTGTTTTTACTAATAATGTATCTACCATCAACTAATTCTACATTTGCAGGTATTGTATATTCGTCTTCAGTAATATAAATATCACCATTTAACTTAACTTTTCCATCTGAATTTGTAGTTGTTAAAGTCATTTTTTCACTATCAAAATTACCATTTACAGTACCATTAACTTCAACATGTCCTTCTTTTACTGTATAATCTTCTTTAACATAAGTACGAATACTATCAGCATCAACTTCTGCATTTGCTCCGATTTTTACTTCATGGCCAGTTGTTGAATTAATAGCTATATCAGCATCTCTTTTGGAATCATCTCCACCATTACTATAAGCAGAAATTTTGCCACCAGCTAAATTAGAATCAGATACTAAAACCATACCTATCATAGAGTTATTGTATGCTGTTACTGATGCACCATCTTCAGTGCCTAACTTAGCAGTAAATCCAACCTTATTATCACTAGCTACTACTGAACCTGTACTTTTAACAGTTATAGCAGCAGTATTACTACCATATCCGTTTTCAGTAAATACTAATGAACCATTTACTTCAATATCACTTAGCTTAGCAATACCACCTTGTTTAAATTTAGAAATATTTAATTCACCTTTAGCTCCAATTACGATATGACCTTTTGCTACATCAGTTGATTGTATACCAATATTTGTATCAGCACCAACTAATTTAAGAGTACCATTTACAACTAAATTACCATCTAATGTAATATTAGTAATTCCGTTCCCAGTTACTCCATTATAAGTTACTGTTACATACTCATCTATAGTAAGTTTTGCAGTATCTCCTATTTCAATAAGATGTCCAGTAATATCTAAAGATTCTGTTACTTTAACATCAGTTCCAGTAACTTTTATAGTTTTGTTATCTTGAACTTCAGCACATGTCTTAAATGTTGCACCATCTTGAGCATCACAAACATCTTCAGCTTTTACATTACCTACTAGGACAAAAGTAGAACATAATGCTAATAAAACAAAACTAAATAATTTTTTTAGATTTTTCATTATTTTTTCCTCCTCTTTTTTAAAAAATCTACAGATAAGTTTCCCCTTATCTATCTATAATTATACCCCCCCCAAGTAATTGGTAGTGTGCATAGTTTATATACAAACTACCCACTTTTTTCTTTATTTTATTTATAATTTCTATATATTTTCTTTA
>CANRHY010000040.1 GCA_947630515.1 uncultured Bacilli bacterium | reverse complement strand
TAATCACCCAAGCGGTAATACTTCTCCAAGTGAAGAGGATATAAAGACAACAAGTGTAATAGAAAAAGCTGGGAAACTTCTTAATATTAAATTGATTGACCATATAATTATAAGCAGTACATCTTATTATAGTTTTTATGAAAATGCAAATAATAAGAAGTGATTTGCATAAAATATATTGAAGGTGTATTATGGATAAAAAGGAAGAATTTAAAGAGTTTGCAAGTAAGAATAAATATTTATTTAATTTAGTTTCGTCTGGTAAGACTACGTGGCAAAAGTTATATGAGACATATGATATATATGGACCTGATACTGAAGTGTGGTCTAAGTTAAGGGGTAATAGTAAAGAAAGTAATATTAATGTATCAGATACAGTTAAATCTTTTATATCTAATTTAAAAAATATAGATACAGATAAGTTAGAAGAGAATGTATCATCTTTACAAAAAGCATTAGGTTTTTTAGAAGAAATAGTTACTATTAGAAATACTAAAAGTGAGGAAAAGAAAAAAAGTGCACCTAAAAAGAAAGATAGTACAGTTGTAGAAAGGTTTTTTGATGACTAATGAGATATGAAATAAAAGAGAAAATATATAGTGATGCTAATTTACTTAGATTTTTAAGGGAAAACTCTAGTTGGTATAAAAAATTAAATAGGGGTGCTAGTATTACGGAATTTACTAATGCTATGAAAGAAAAATATGGATTAAGATTAAAAGATAAGGTAGAAAAAATTGGAACTGGAATGGATTTAATAAATGCATTTATGAATGTAACTAAAGATGAGTAGAAATATTAAAAATTAATATATAACAATTGACTTAATAGTAAACTTTTTGATATAATAACAATAGTAATCGTAGAAAGAGGGATGAATTAAAATGAATAAATTAAATAAGAAAGGTTTTACTTTAATTGAACTTTTAGCTGTTATAGCAATACTTGCGATTTTGTTAATGTTAGTTTTACCAAGTACATTGAATTTATATACTAAAGGAAGAAAGCAATCATTTGTAATGGAAGTTCAAAGTGTTATGAGAACTGCATCTGACTTATATGTAGCTGCAGAATTAACTGGAGATTCAAAAGGACCTTATTCAAATGTTAAGGGTTGTCAAACAACTAATAGTGCTGCTAATATACAAGGATTTCATGACTCAGAAAAGCCAGATTTAAAATATTATATTCAATTTAATGATAAAGGACTTATAACACATGTATTAGTTACAGATGGAACATTTAAGTATGATAGTGGTAAAGTAGAAGCTGGAATGGGGCTTGATATAGGTGGCTCTGAAGATAATAAAAACATAAAAGATGCTACTAAAGATACTGATATAACTTGTACAAGTGCAGATGAGGTAAAATTTAGTGATGATAATTAGGGTTCTAGAATTTCTGGAGTGAAGTAAAAAGTGATAAAAATACATGCTAAAAAATAAAAATCTAGAATTTCTGGAGTGAAATTAAGAAAAAAAGCTAGAATTTCTAGCGTGAAGATGAGTAAGAGAAAATCTTACTCTTTTTATACACAATAATTTAAAAATATAAATTACTCTTTATAAGATATAGTTAAAGGAAGTGAGGTACCCTATATGTAGTAAATTTATAAGTAGTGTTTATTGTAAGTTTATACTTATAAGAATCAAATATACAGGTAGTTGTGGAGTAAAAGAAAGGTAAATAAAGTATTTAATATGCTAAAAAGTGAAGTAGATTTAAAAGATAGCTTAGTAGATTCAAGAATATTAGAAGAACTAACTACATTAGCAAAAATAAACGAAGAATTAACAGATATAATAGATATAATTTACTTAATTATAGATATAAAAAATTCTTAAAATAGCATTTTAGATAGTTTTCAATTTTTCTTAAAATACGTTTTTTAGAAAAGCATAAAAAAGTAGTAAAAAATGGCAAAAAAACAGGTATTAAAAATTTAGCATCAAAAATACCTGTTTTTTTAAGGTTTAACCTAGGTTTTAATAAAATTTACTTCACTCCAGAAATTCTAGAACCATAATTAGGAAGAAATAAAATATTTCTTCTTTTTTTTCGTGTTTTAATATTATATAATATATATAGAAAAGGAGCATTTATGAATTATATACCACTTAATATTAAAACACATTATAGTTTATTACAAAGTTTAATTAAAATAGAAGATTTAATTAGTTTTGCTGTTAAAGAAAAAATACCTGCTTTAGGTATAACTGATGAGAATATGTTTGGTACTATTGAGTTTATAAATGCTTGTACTAAAAATAATATTAAGCCTATAATAGGAGTAGAGTTAAGTGTAGATAATCTTAATATGATATTATATGCTAAAAATTATGAGGGGTATGTTAATTTATTAAATATAGTAAGTATAAAAAATACTGAAACTTTAACTAAAGAAGATTTAAAAAAACATAATAGTAATTTAATATGTGTTACAAAAGACTATAGTAATTATTTAGATTATAAAGAGATATATACTTATGTGTATTTATCTTATAAGACTAAGGAGGAAAAAACTGAAAGTTTAATAGTTACAGATAAAGTAGTGTATATGAATGCTTCTTTGTATTTTGATGTAATTGATAAAGAGTATTTAAGTTATTTATATTTAATTAAAGATGGTAAGACAATAGACGATATTTCTAATTATAAATTTGATAATCATTTAAATAAAGATATAGATATGGTAGATAGTAGTACTACTTATGATTTTATAAAAAATATAGATTTAAAGCTTCCTCCTACCAATTTTAAATTGCCGGAGTACTCAGAAAATAAGATAGAAATGTTAATTAATTTATGTAAGAAAGGCTTAAATAAAAGGCTTAATGGTAATGTAAGTGAAGTATATACTAATAGATTAAAGAGTGAACTTAAAGTAATAATTGATATGGATTATACTGATTATTTTTTAATAGTTTATGATTTTATACTTTATGCTAAAAAGAATAAAATAGTAGTAGGGCCTGGACGTGGAAGTGCAGCAGGTAGTTTAGTTAGTTATACATTAGGGATAACTGAAATAGACCCGATTAAATATGGTTTAAAGTTTGAGAGATTTTTAAATCCTGAAAGAATTACTTTGCCTGATATAGATACAGATATAGAATATTTGAGAAGAAATGAAGTAATAGAGTATGTAAAAGATAAGTATGGCCGTGATAAAGTAGCTAATATTATAACTTTTGGAACTCTTCTTACAAAGCAAGTGTTAAGAGATGTCGGAAGAGTATTAAAAATACCTACAGATAAAATAGATAAGTTAGTAAAAACTATAAAGGATAAAGAAACATTTGAAAGTTTAGTACATAATGATTATTATAACAAAGTAATTAAAGAAGATAATACATATAATGAACTTATTAGAATAAGTAAACATTTAGAGGGGTTAAAAAGACATACATCAATACACGCGGCTGGTGTAGTAATAAGTGCGGATAAGCTTATGAATAAAGTGCCATTATATGTAAGTGGAGGAACTCTTTTAACAGGGTATTCTATGGAGTATTTAGAGCAAATCGGACTTTTAAAAATGGACTTTCTTGCAATAAGAAATTTAACTACTATAGATACAGTATTAAAGAAAGTTAAAAGTGAAAGAAATTTATATATAGATATAAATAAGATACCTCTTAATGATAAAAAAACACTTCTTATATTTTATAATGTAAAAACTACTGGAATATTTCAATTTGAAAGTGAAGGTATGATGGACTTTTTAAGAAGTTTAAAGATAAAAACATTTGATGATTTAGTGCTTGCAATTGCTATTTATAGACCTGGTTCTCGTGATTTTATTCCTGAGTTTATTAAAGTAAGAGAAGGTAGGGCAAAGCCTCATTATATAGTGCCTGAGTTAGAAAGTATCATAAAAGATACAAATGGAATAATAGTGTATCAAGAACAAATATTAGAAATATTAAAACGAATAGGTGCGTTTAGTTATGGAAAAGCAGATATAATAAGAAGAGCGATGAGTAAGAAAAAAGAAGATGTAATATTAAATTATAGAAATGAATTTATTAAAGGGGCTCTTTCTTTAGGATATAAGGAGAAAGACGCGAATCTAATATATGATTTAATATTAAAGTTTGCTAATTATGGATTTAATAAATCTCATTCAGTTGCTTATGCATTAGTCGCATATCAAATGGCATTTTTGAAAGCTCATTTTACAGAATATTATATGATGACTGAACTTGATATGGTAATAGGTAATAGTATAAAGACAAAAGAGTATATTGATGAAGTGAGAACGTTCAATTTAGAAATAGGTCTTTTAGATATTAATACAAGTGTAGACAAGTATATATTTAAAGATGGTAAAATAATACCGCCACTAGGTATTATTAAAAATATAGGTAAAGAAGCAGTAAATTGTATATTAGAAGAAAGAAAAAAGGGTAAGTTTGAGAGTTTTTTAGAGTTTATTAGAAGAGTATATAATTCTAAATGTAATTCTAAAGTAATAGAAAGTTTAATATATGCTGGGGCTTTAGATAGTTTTCATCTTAGTAGAAAAGCTATGATAGACTCATTAAATGATGCATATTATTATGCTAATTTGTGTGATACGCTTGATTATCATTTAGTAGAAGAACCAGAAATTATAAACTCAGTAGAATATGATAATGCATTTTTATTAAAAAAAGAGTATGAGTTATTCGGTTTTTATTTAAAAGACCACCCAGTAGTTAAGTATACAAGAACTTCTTGTTGTTTTACAAAAGATATAACTAAATATTTTGATAAAGTAGTGAATATTGTGTTAATGATTGACGTTATAAAAGAAGCAACTACTAAAAATAAAGATAAAATGGCATTTGTCACTGCAAGTGATGAATATGGTAAAATAACAGTTATAATGTTTCCTAATGTATATAAAGTTTCTTTTGGAATAAGTAAAGGAGATATAATAAAAGTAACTGGGAGAGTAGAAAAAAGGTTAGCTTCTTATCAATTAGTAGCAAATAAGGTAGAAAAAGTGTAAAAAATGTTAAAAAATTTACACTTTTTTAATATACCAATTTTTAATTTTTGCATACCAATTTTTAATTTTGAAGGGTGTTTTTTAACAAAAATTTAATTTTCTCTATGAAAAAATTAAAAATTCATGTGCGAATTTTAAATTTTCGTATCTTTGACAAAATACACTCTTTTATGTTAATTTTTTTATGGAAAGGAGGTGAGACCATGGAAAAGTTAAAAGATTATTATAATAGTCATAAACGCCTTATAATTCTAGGGTTAATAGTACTTTTTATATTTATTGGAATTATTTATTTGTTTTTAGTAAATAGTGAGGAAGCAACTCTTAGTAGTGAAGAAATAACAACAAATAAAGAAGAAAAGCAATCTGATAAAGAGATTAATCAAGTAGAAAAAAGACAAGAAGAAGTAAAGAGCGAAAAAACTATAAAAATAGATATAAAGGGCTGTGTAATGAACCCTGGAGTATATTCTTTAAGTGAAGGCTCTAGAGTGATAGACGCGGTAGAAGTAAGCGGGGGACTTACAGAAGACGCATATACTAAGTACATTAATCTTAGTAAGATTTTAAAAGACGAAAACGCTATTATAATTAATTGTGAAGAAGAGGAAAATTTAGTATTAAGTGGGGAGAATACTCAATTTTCATGTGAAGCTAATAATGCTGCTTGTATAAAAAAGGAAGACTTAATTACGAGTAGTTTGGAAGAAGAAAGTGAAAGCGAAGTAACTGATACAGAGATAAGTGAAAACTCTAAAGTAAATATAAATGAAGCAGATATAGAAGAGTTAACAAAATTAAGTGGTATTGGTGAATCTAAAGCAAAAAAGATAATAGACTATAGAGAAAAAAATGGGGCATTTAAAAGTATAGAAGAAATTAAAAATGTAAGTGGAATAGGAGATAGTATTTATGCTAAGATTAAGGAAAATATTACTGTGTAATTATCCATTTATAATACTTTTAGTAATCTCAGTTATTTATTCTTTAGTAATGAGTAAAGTAGTAAAATATGAAAGTGTGTATTTAGAAAGTGATAATAATTTTTCTTGTGTTTTAACTGATTATAAAAATGAGGGTGATAAGGTAACTTTAGAGTTAAATTGTAAGGAAAAACTAATCGCGTATTACTACTTAGAAAAAGGTGAAAAAATAGATTTAAATATAGGAAGCGTATATAATATTACAGGTTCTTTAAAGAAACCAAAAAACAATACTATACCTTATACATTTAATTATAAGAAATATTTATATAATAAAAAAATATATTATTATTTAACTATCGATACAATAAAAGAAGTTAAGAAAACTAAGAATATATTTTATATACTTAAAAATAGTATTTATAAAAGAATAGATAGAATTTCCCATAATGCGTATATATATGCTTTTATATTAGGGAAAACTTCTTATATAGAGGAGTGCGTTTTATCTACTTATAGGCTAAATGGAATAAGTCACTTATTTGCTTTATCTGGGTTACATGTAGGAGTTTTTAGTGGTGTACTATTATTTATATTAAAAAAATTAAAAGTGGGTGAGGTTAAAGCCCATGCATTTATTACGCTTTTTTTAGTAATGTATGCATTTATTTCGGGTTTTAGCCCATCTATACTTAGAAGTACTCTTATGTTTTTTCTTTTAGGGATAAATAATATTTATTACTTTTATATAAAGACAGAAAATATTTTATATTTGGTATTTAGTATTTTGGTATTTATTAATCCATTTATTTTATATGATATTAGTTTTGTTTTATCGTTTACTACAACGTACTTTTTAATAATATCAAGTAGTTATATTAATACAAAGTCTTATCTAAAAACTTTACTTAGTATTAGTATAATTTCATTTATTTCTAATATAGGAGTTATGGTCTATTACTTTAATTATGTAAATTTAACAGGAATACTTCTTAATTTATTATTTGTGCCACTTGTAAGTATAGTGATATTTCCACTAACTATTATTTCATTTATAATTACTCCATTATCTAAAATATTATATTGTTTTACTTTTCTTATGGAAAGTATTAGCGCTAAGTTATCTTTAATAAATTTAAAAATAACTTTTCCTCATGTACCTATAACTATGGTATTTCTTTACTACATAATATTAGTAATTATTATTAAGACAAATAAAAAGAAGTTATTTATAGCACTATTGATTTTACTTTTATTTATTAAAGCTTTTCCTTATTTAAATAATGATTTATCTATTTATTATTTAGATGTTTCACAGGGAGATGCCTCTTTAATAGTAATGCCACACTTAAAAAAAGTTATATTAATAGATACAGGTGGAATAGTGTCATATTACGAAAATAATTATAGTTTAGCAAAGTCTAAGTTAATTCCTTTTTTTGAAAGTATTGGAGTAAGTAAAATAGACTATTTAATACTAACACATGGAGACTATGACCATATGGGAGAGGGAGTTAATTTAGTAAAAAGTTTTAAAGTAGAAAATGTTATATTCAATGTAGGAGAATATAATACATTAGAAAGTAATTTAATAAAAGTGTTAGAAAGAAAAAATATAAAGTATTTTAATAATATAAAGAATTTAAAGTTAGGAAAATATAATTTAGAGTTTTTAAATACTAGAATATATGATAATGAAAATGATAACTCAAGTGTAATATATTTTAGTTATAACAATAAGAAATTCTTATTTATGGCAGATGCAGGAATAGACAAAGAAAGAGATATAATGGATAGTTACAATTTAAGTGATATTGATTACTTGAAAGTCGGGCATCATGGGTCAGATACAAGTTCTAGTGAAGCTTTTATAGATAGTATTAAACCACGGTACTCAATTATTTCAGTAGGAGAAGATAATAGGTATGGTCACCCTAAAGAAAGTGTATTAAAAATACTTGATAACTCTC
>CANRHY010000039.1 GCA_947630515.1 uncultured Bacilli bacterium | reverse complement strand
AATATTCTTACACTCTACTAATGTTTATAAGTAGTATATTGTTTAGCATAACATACCTATATTTAACGCTAATGAACAAAACAAACTTATCACTAATAATACTTTCATTCATATTCGCACTATACCTAACTTTCTATTGGTTAGGAAGACACATATACGCTAACATTATAATTGAAGACAAAAAAGCAACAGACAATGTAAGCTTATACTCTATATTCACTACACTAGGTGGATTATTTTCTACATATATAGGTGCATACATACTTGAACACTTTAGTTACATACCACTTTTAATATTAGTACTTATTCTAATGATAATAAGTGTAATACCTCTAAAAAAACTAAACAAAATAAAAACTAAAAATGATGGTAAATTACTTACTATGATAACTTCATTTAAAAAAAGAAATTATTTATTTTTAATAATAGATTCACTAAGATATATTGGTTTATCTATTTTTCCTCTTTTTACTTATTTATATATAGATAAATCATTTAAATATATTGGAATTATAAACATAATATCTGGTCTTGGAAGTATTATTTATATTTATATACTTAGTAAAACAATGGATAAAAACAAAAAAGATTACTTATGTGCTTCTTCTATTTTATTAGGAGTTTTATTTATATTAAAAATAACTGTAACATCAAAAAGCATATATTTAATAATTATATTTTTTGAGGGAATATTTAAATCAAGTCTAGACGCGGTAATACTTAGAAACACATATGCATATGGAAAAAATTATAATATAAAACTTTATATACCATTTATAGAATTTATAAACAATTTAAATAGAACTATATTCTTAATTATAATATACATATTTAACATATCACTAAAAGAAATTATAATATTAAGTATAATTGGTATAATTATAAATGGATTTATTAAATTTGATGATGGAAAATATGGATATAATGGCAGTTGTTGAATTTACAAAACACCCACAAAAAATTAAAAAAAGTATAGGTGTTTTGTAAAAAAATATTTACTTTTCAGGTTATTTGTGTTAAACTATATTTACAAAACACCTACAAAAAATCAAAAAAACAGCAGGTATTATGTAAAAGGAGAAAATTATGATATATTCATTAAAAGAAACTTTAAAAAAATATAAAACAAGATATAATCTTCATAAAGCTCTTGAAAATAAAGAGATTTTTAAATTAGAACATGGTCTTTATTCAGATACAGATTTAGTAGACCCGTTAGTAGTCACATCTAAAAAATACAAAAGTGCAATTGTTACTATGGATTCAGCATTTTATTATTATGATTTAACTGACGTAATACCACAAAAAGTTTATATTGCAACCAATAAAAACTCTAATATTATACACAATCCCAAAATAATACAAATTAGAACCCCTAAAGAAATATTAAATAATGGAAAAGAGGAAGTTACTATAGACGGAGAGAAAGTAAAGATGTATAATAAAGAAAGACTTTTGGTTGAACTAATTAGAAAAAGAAATCAAATTCCATTTGACTACTATAAAGAAATAATAAATAATTATAGAAAAATATCTGATAATTTAAATATGTATAAAATTGAAGAATATTTATCTCTATATAAAAATCAAGATAACATTGCAAATGTATTACTAAGAGAAGTGTTTTAAACTGAAACGTGAAATATAAAAGCTCACGTATAATATACATTTTTCTTCAAAAATATTGTTAAAAATTAAAACTTGTGGTATATTATTAATGATAGAAGGAAATAAGATATGAATGGGGCAAATAATATAAAAGTAAATGTAAATTTGGGCAGAGTTAAAGATGGCTTTGTATTTAAAGGTAATACTTATAGAATATCAATTCTATCAGACGTTTTAATTCGCCTTGAATATAGTCCATCTGGGAAATTTAATGATTACCCTACTCTTTTTGCAATTAACAGATTATTTAAAGAAAACCCTAACATAGAAGTAAAAGAAGATGAAAAATACTTAAACATTTCTAATGATTACTTTATAATAGAATATGCAAAAGAAAGACCATTTGAAGCTTCTAAATTAGTACCAGATTCATACCTAAGAATATCACTAAAAAACACAGATAAAGTTTGGTATTATAATCACCCAGAAGCAAGAAACTTTAAAGGTTACTCTTATAGTTTTGATAGTAAAGATAACTCTAAACTTACTCGTGGCTTATATAGCACAGATGGTTTTGCTAGTATAAATGACTCAGGCACCCCAGTATTTGTAAGTGATGGCTCTGTTAAGAAAAATCCAAGTGACGGAATAGATATATACTTATTTATGTATAGAAAAGACTTTGGAAAAGCTCTAAAAAGTTACTTTGAACTTACAGGTTATCCTGCACTTCCTCCAAGATATGCCCTAGGAATTTGGTGGAATAAAAATGAACTATATAACGAAAATGATGTACTAGATTTAGTAGAAAACTTTAAAAAATCAGAAATACCACTATCAAACATAATACTAAATGACACATGGCATACAGGAGAAAACCCTAAAGAATTATATCCAAACTTTAAATTTAATCAAACAAAATTTCCAACACCAAAAGAAATGATTGAAAAACTTCATGATAGAAAAATATACTTAGGAGTAAACATTACAACACAAAATGGAATAACTAAAGAAGATGAATTTTATAATGAAGCAAAGTCTATACTTGGAATAACCAAAAATACAAGTGTACCATTTAATGCATACAACACTAACTTTTTAACAAAATTCTATGAAAAAGTAATAAATCCATTACAAGATATGGGAGTAGACTGTTTCTTCATAAGTGATAACTTAACTGATTATGTATCACTATTTATGTTATGTCATTATACATTTAAAAACTTTGAAAGAAATGAAACAAGACGTGGACTAATCTTAGGAAGAAATCATGGATACGCCCCTCATAGATATCCAACTATATATTCTGGAGTTACTTATGTATCATGGAAAACACTAAGATACTTACCATTTTATAACCTAACAAGTTCTAACATAGGTACTTGCTGGTGGAGTCATGATATAGGTGGCTTTGAAGGTGGAACTGAAGATAGAGAACTTTATACTAGATACGTTCAACTTGGTACTTATAGCCCAATATTCCGTTTCTCTAGTGAAAAAGGTCACTACTATAAACGTGAGCCTTGGAAATGGGACGTTAAAACTCAAAAAATAGTAAAAGACTACACAAGAATAAGACACAGATTAATACCTTATATATATACTGAGGGTTACAAATACTCTAGACTTGGAATACCTTTAATAGAACCACTATACTATAAATACCCAGAAACTTATGATGAACCACTTTATAAAAATGAGTATTCATTTGGTAGTGAATTATTTGTAAGCCCAATCACAGAACCTAAAGATACAGTCATGAACCGTGTAGTCCATAGAATATTCTTACCTGATGGAATATGGTATGACTTCAAAACTGGTAAAAAATTCCCAGGTGGAAAAAGATACGTAACATTCTATAAAGACGAAGACTATCCAGTATATGCAAGAAATGGATCTATCATACCAATGGCAATACTAGATGAAGAAGACTTAAATAACGTACACCCTCCTAAATCACTAGAAATACAAGTATTCCCAGGACAAAGTAACTCATATAACTTATATGAAGATGATGGAGTATCAAACCTATATAAAGAAGGTTACTACATTATTACAAACATAGACTATAACTATAGACAAAATAACTATACCCTAATACTAAGACCTATAGAAGGAAAAACTGGAATAATCCCAGATACAAGAAATTACAAAATAAGATTTAGAAATACAAAAATGGCTGAATATGTAAGAGTAAATGTAGGAAGCAAAGAAGTACCGCATAAAGAGTACACTTCTGACACTGACTTCATAATAGAAATAAATGACATACCAACAAAAGAACAACTAACAATAAACTGTGGCGGTAAAGCAATAGAAATAGATGCAGTAAGACTTATAAATGAAGACATAGATGAAATCATATCAGATTTACAAATAGAAACAGTCCTAAAAGAAAAAATAGCCGCGATAATATTTGATGAAAACATGCCTATAAGAAAGAAAAGAATACAAATAAGAAAACTAAGAAGACAAGGATTAAACGGCTTATTTATAAAAATGTTTCTAAAATTACTTGAATATATTAGCGAAATTTAATATAATACTTACATAAATGTTTTATTGACTTAAGAGTAGTAGTAAATAAGTTTATTTATAGAGAGTTAGTGGTTTGGTGAAAACTAACAAAAACTATTTATGAACTTGCTTAATGAAAAACATACGTAAGTAAGGCGTTAACTTATAAAGAGCATAAATAACTTTATGAATTAAGGTGGTACCGCTCCCCCACAGGAGTCCTTAAATCGTAAAGTTTTTATTTTTAAAGGAGAAAACATGAAAGAAAAAATAATCCTAAACTTAATTTACTTTATAGTATCATTTACAATTGTCTTTCTAATATATGTCCTCTTTGTAAACAGAAAAAGAAAAGTATATAAAGAAGGAAAAAAAGCAAATGATATAAACTACATAGTAAATAAATTTAATTTAGATATGAGGCGTGTTAACTACACTAAACTAAAATGGACATTATCTATAGTAAATTCATTAATAATTAGCATAACATTTGTAGTAGTAACTAATATAGATTCACTTACTTTTGGCCTCTTAGTAGGTTTTGTAGTAATGCTTATGTTAATTTACTCAAGTTATGAAATAATAGGAAGAATATTAAAGAAAAGAGGAAGTAAAAATGTATAATACAAAAGAAATTGAAGAAAAATGGCAAAATTATTGGAAAGAACATGAAACATTTAAGGCAAGTAACGAAAGTGATAAAGAAAAATACTATTGTTTAGTAGAGTTTCCATATCCTAGTGGACAAGGTCTCCATGTAGGACACGTAAGAAGTTATACTGCATTAGACTCAATTGCAAGACTTAAAAGAATGGAAGGCTATAACGTACTATTCCCAATGGGGTGGGATGCTTTTGGTAGCCCAGCTGAACAATATGCAATAAAAAATCACGTGCACCCAAAAAATGCAGTAAAAGAAAACATAAAAGTATTTAAAGGACAACTAGAAAGCTTAGGATTTTCATTTGACTGGAGTCGTGAATTTTCTACAACTGACCCAGAATACTACAAATGGACACAATGGCAATTTCTAAAATTCTATGAAAAAGGACTAGCTTATAAAGCAGAAAAAGAAATAAATTGGTGTCCTACTTGTAAAACGGGATTATCTAATGAAGATGCCCAAGGTGGAGTGTGCGAAAGATGCGGAAGTAAAACAGAAAAGAAACTAAAAAGTCAATGGCTTCTTAAAATGACCGAGTATGCTGATAAATTACTTGATGGTCTTGATAAAACAGAATTTCTAGACAAAATCAAAACCGCACAAATAAACTGGATAGGTAAAAGCGAGGGAGCTAGTGTCTTATTTAAAATAAAAGAAATAGATGAAACACTAGAAGTATACACAACTAGATGTGATACCCTTTATGGTGTAACATTTATGGTAATAAGTCCTGAACATAAATTACTAGAAAAATATGAGGGTAATATTAAAAACATAGAAGAAATAAAAGCATATCAAAAAGAAGCAGCAAGTAAAACTGAAATAGAAAGAACAGATGCAACAAAAGAAAAAACAGGTGTAAAAATAGATGGACTTACTGCAATAAATCCAATAACAAATGAAGAAATACCAATTTACATAAGTGACTACGTACTTGCTAACTACGGAACAGGCGCTATAATGGCAGTACCAGCGCATGATGAAAGAGACTGGGATTTTGCTAAAAAATTTGGTATAAAAATAATACCTGTAATAGAAGAAATAACAGGAGAGGTAAGAGAAAACGAAACACATAAAGACTCAATAGTTGCAGTCCTTTATGATGAAAAGAAAGACAAATACCTAACACTAAACTGGGGTGACTTAGGAGGACGTTTATTTATCGGTGGAACTAGATTAGATGGAGAGTCTCCTATAGACTGTGCTAAAAGAGAAATAGAAGAAGAAACAGGATACAAAGACATTGAGTATGTTAGAGAAATACTACCAATTAATCACCACTACTATGCATATAACAAAAACAAAGCTTTTGAAATTGAATCAGTAGGCTTGTTATTTAAACTAAAAAGTGAAGAACAAACAAACACTAACTTAGATGAAGATGAAAAAAATAACTTCAAACTAGAGTGGGTTACAAAAGAAGTAATTGAAAGCGAAGTAAAAGATGAATTACACATAACAACATTTAAAAACTTACTTAAACCTACTGCGTATACTGGCGATGGAAAAATGATAAATTCAGGTTTCTTAAATGGAATAACAAACAAAAAAGAAGCAATAGAAAAAATGCTAGAATATTTGAGTGAGTTAAAAATAGGTAAAAAAACAACTAATTATCGTTTACAAGATTGGATATTTAGTCGCCAAAGATTCTGGGGAGAACCTATTCCTATGGTAAATTGTCCAAACTGTGGTTGGGTTCCAGTAAAAGAAGAAGACTTACCAGTATTACTTCCAGATGTTGCAAACTATGAACCAACTGATACTGGAGAAAGTCCACTAGCTAACATAAAAGAGTGGGTAAACACTACTTGTCCTAAATGTGGAGACCCTGCTACTCGTGAAACAGACACAATGCCCAACTGGGCTGGTTCTTCTTGGTATTGGCTAAGATACATGGACCCTCATAATGATAAAGAATTTGCAAACTATAATGTATTAAAATACTGGGGTATGGTAGACTTATATAATGGTGGTATGGAGCACGCTACAAGACACTTACTATATGCAAGATTTTGGCATGAATTCTTATATGATGAAGGTTTAGTTCCAACAGAAGAACCATTTAAAAAACGTGTAGCCCATGGTATGATTCTAGGTGAAAACGGTGAAAAAATGAGTAAATCACGTGGAAACGTAATAAACCCAGACGATATGGTAAAAGCTTATGGAGCAGATGCCCTAAGAGTATTTGAAATGTTTATAGGAGACTATGAAAAAGATGCTTCTTGGAGTGAAAATGGACTTAAAGGTTGTAAAAGATTTTTAGATAAAATATATAGATTTAAAGATAAACTAAATTCAAGTGAAGAATACACAAGTTCTTTAGAAAACTTAATAAACAAAACTATCAAAAAAGTAACTGAAGACATAAAAACAATGAACTTTAACACAGCAGTATCTTCATTAATGATACTATCTAATGAATATGATAAACTAGAAACTATTTCTAAAAAAGACTATAGAATACTACTAACTCTACTAAACCCAATCGCACCTCATATAACAGAAGAATTAGTAAGTATAAGTTCTTTAGGAAAACCAATATGTGAAACAAAGTGGCCTACATATGATGAAGCAAAACTAACAGACAGCACAGTAAATATAGCAGTAAGTGTAAATGGAAAACTAAGAGGAACTATGATAGTACCAACAGATACAGAAAAAGAAGAATTACTAAGACTAGCAAAAGAACTTGAAAATGTACAAAAACATATAGAAGGAAAAGAAGTAATAAAAGAAATAGTAGTTCCAAATAAAATAGTTAATATAGTTGTAAAATAAGGTAAGAGAAAAAACTTTTACCTTTTCTTTTTATCATAATATTTACAAATGTACATCACTATGATATAATATATGTACAAATGTAATGGGTGAGATTATGAATAATATAGAAAAAATCAAAAAATTTTTAAATGAACATAATGGATACATAACAACAAAAGAATTTATATCTATTGGTATTGGTAGACATTTAATTCCAAATTTTATAAAAAGTGGTTTAATTAGAAAAGTTTCACAGGGCTTGTATATTGATAATTCATTATTAGAAGATCCATATTATATATTACATGATTATGTGTAGATTAACATAATTTACTTTATGTTAAGTTATTTATTATGTTAAGTTAGTAAAAGAATTCCAAGTAAAATCAAGGAATTCTTTATTTTT
>CANRHY010000038.1 GCA_947630515.1 uncultured Bacilli bacterium | reverse complement strand
GGACTTGAAAAAATAGAAAAGAAGTAAAAATGGATATAGAATATATAAAAAATAAAGTAAATAATTATGAAACTTGTTCTATAGAAGAAATAGAAGAAATAATAAATTTTATAGTTAATACAAAAAAGAAAGAATTAAATATAAATTTTGAATTTGAAATAGTTTACGAAGATGGTGGAAAAGTAAATTCTGAGCGTTCAATAGATGGACTACAACAGTTAGAAATAGGAGACTATCCTCTTGCTGAAATAAAGGGTGATAAAGAATTAGGACTAGAAGTAGACCCACTAGAAGAAAGAAAATGTTTCATAGAACTAATCTTGCAAACATTTCACGAATTAAGACATATAAAACAAAATAATGATATAATTGATAACCCAGTACTAAATGAAGAAACATTAAAAATGACAAGAGAATCTATAATTAATGACTCTTTTCTAGGATTTAGAAATAGATTTAATTATGAAGAGTCAATTACAGAAATAGATGCGATTATTGCTTCTTTAGAAGAAACAGCTCTTTTCTTTAAAAAATGGGGTCTAATATAACACCTAACGAAATAGTTTCTGTAATGAAAGAAAAAGAATTATGTTACTTAAATTATAACTTACCCGAGTTAGGTAGTACTTATGACTCTATAATGACATTTTTTAAAGAAATATATGGAAAAATTACAGATATTAAAGGATTAAATGAAATAGTACAAAGTTTACCAGAAGATAAAAAAGAAATACTTTATAGTAAATGTGAGGATTTAATAGATAGTTATAACTCTGAAACAGATATAGAAAAAAAGATGGATTTATTAGAAGAAATGTCACTTATTATGAACCCAGAATTAAAACAAAAATATCCATTAATTGACTCACAAGTAAAGAAAAGATAGAAGTATAAATTAAAAAAGATAATTATACTTCTTTTTATTAAAAATTAACTCATTGAAGAAAAATGCCAAAAGTGGCAAAAATCTTCAATGAATAATGAATTTTTACTTCTTTTAAAATATTTTAATACATATACTTTTCTAGGTGGTCAATTTGAAAAAATACTTTGAATACTTAGGATTAATAGTTTTTGCCTTATTTAGTTTTTACTATACAGAAAAAGTAACAAAAATAATGAACTCTAAAGACCCAGTAATGAAACAAATAAAAGATTACAAAAGTACTAATGAAGTTTCATGTACAGAAGGTTACATTACAAGTGATGGAGTAGTCTTAGGCGTAAGTGGAAAAATAGTAGATATAGATGAGTCTTATACGAGTATGCAGGGTTCAGGTTTTGACGAAAGCCTCTTAGTATTTAAAAAAGATGAATGCAAAGTAAACCTAGAAACAACTAAAGATAACTATATAATAAAAGGAAACGAAAAAAAGAATAGCATAAGTATATTTATAGAATTATCTGATATGGAACTAATTAATAATATAATAGAAAAAACAAGTATTAAGAGTACTCCAATAAATATAATAACCACTGGTAAAATGATGGAAGAAAATAAAGATACATTTAAAGACCTATCTAAAAAAGGCTATGAAATAATATATGGAGGAACTAATAAAGAAGACTTCAAAAAATACATAAATATAATGAATGAACTAAAAGCTAATAAATATTGTATTAATGTAGAAGATAATGATATATTACCTATGTGTAAAAAAGAAAACATAAATAGCTTAAAAGCAAAAAAAATATACAGAAAAGATATATTAAGAAATACACAAAGAGAATTAAAAAAAGGAGAGTTTTATATATATAAAGAAAATGCAAATACTTTAAAAGAAATATCTGCGACTATAAATTATATAGATGGAAAGCAAATACAAATACTTAAAATAACTGACTTATTATCCTAATAATTAAAGGTTTAAAATATTATTTTTAAGCCTTTTAATATTAAATCAGCGATTTGTATAAAATAAATTACAAAAAATGCTTTTATAAGTATTGACTTTCTTCATAAATTATACTATAATATGTATCGTTATTCACGTAAGGGGGTATATATATGGACGTTGAATCAATAATAACTAAGCTAGAAAATCAAAAAGACGAATTAACACAATATGCAGTAGAACTACAAACAGCATTAGAATATTATGATAAAGAAAGCTTAAGTTTAAAAGAAAAAAGAAGAAAGGCAAAAATAGAAAAAGAACTTGAAAGAGTAAAAGCTCTTAATGAAGAAAATGATAATGACTTAAATGGTGTTACAACACTAAAAGAAAAAATTGAAGAACTTGAAAATATTTACAATGAAACTAAAGACCCAGGTGCTAAATATTTAGTAGGTAAAGACTTAGATGAGTTCGAAAGTGAATTTAAAACAGTTATAAGTAGCCTTGAAGCAAAAGAGTTTGAACTAACAAAGATAGAATTACCTGAAAATATACAAGAAGTAGAAACAGAAGAAGTAGATTTAGACGAAATGGAAGAAGAAAGAAAAGCTAAACCTAGTAAAAAACAAATAGCAGTTGGTTCAGTAGCTGGGTTAATAGCCGCAGTTGCTATGCTAGCCGCAATTAAAGGTTGTGGTAGTAGTAAAACACAAAAACCAAACCCAAATAGTACACCAAGTACAAGTGTAAGTGATTCACTTGATAGTAGTGCAAAACCAGAAGTAACAAGTGCACCTGAATCTTCACATGCGCCAACTCCTGAAGTAACAGAAGAAGTTGTAATAAAAACATTTACTGATATTACAAATGAAGAACAAGTTGCTGAAAGGGCAGAAGAAATCAAAGGATACTTTGATAAATATGTTCCTGCTTATCCTATAACAATTGAAGAAATTGAGAATATGTTAAGATTTATAAATGGTGGATATGTAGAAAGTGCAACACTTGATGACGCAGCTAATGTAATAGATACAATAAATGTAGCAATGGTAAGTGAATTAGGTAATGCGACAGACCGCGCTAACGAAGTAGAAACAACTAGAGAAGAACAAAAAGATACATTTGATTATGGTCTATTCTTCTTAGATGGAACTAAAGCTCAAATGTTAGCTGATAAAATCACAGACTTAAGAGCAAGTATGATACTAAACGCTGGAACTGACATAACTGAATATAGAAAAGAATTCGCAACACTTATGAACAATGCATGGATGCTTCATGGTAACAGTGGTAAAGAAATAGATGCTTACTCACTAGAAACTTCAGGTATGGAAGCTGTTATAGACTTAATGTTCTTAAATACAGCTGCACTAATGGGTGAAAGTGATGATATAGTAATAACAGACGCTTTACTTAATGAAGACAAAACATTTACACAAATACTAAACGAAGCAAATTATGAAGATTGCCCTACACAAGTAGTAGACGAAGATGGAACAGTATATGATATAACATTAGATAAATCAACAAGTGATTTAGTAGGTATGGTAACAGAAGCAGCATACAATCAAACACTTTACGAATCTGCTAAATTAACACTAAAATAGGTAAGGGGGAGTAATATATGTATAACGAAGAAAAAAATCCAGGAATAAATTGGAAAGACATTATTATTAAAGCAATATTCTTTGTAATATTCTTAGTATTAATAGTATGGTTATTCCCAAAAGTTCCAAACTTAAAACCATTCTATAGCAATATATTTAGAGAAAACATTAAATATATGCAAGATGCAGCAGAAAGTTATTATACTAACGAAAGATTACCTAAAAATATAGGTGATACTGCTGAAATGACTCTACAAGAAATGATTAACAAAAAGTTAATATTACCATTTGTTGACGAAAATGGTGAGTCATGTGATACTAAAAATTCATATGTACAAGTTAAAAAGAACAAAAATGATTATACATTAAAAGTAAATCTAGTATGTCCTAGTGAAAAAGACTATATTGAAAAAACTTTAGGTTGTTATAACTACTGTGATGAAGAAAAATGTAAAAAAGAAGAAACACCAGAACCTCAAACAAACGTAACTTACACTCCATCACAAGTATCATATGAATACTTATATAGAAGAGCAGTAACTAGCGATAAAACTACTTATAAATGCCCAAATGGTGGTACTATAGTTGATGGATTATGTACAGTAACTAAAGATAATTCATATAAAGCTACATTAACAACAACTAAAGGTGAAGAGTACTGTGAAAAAGGTGGAACACTAAAAGATGGCAAATGTTATGTAACTGATGGTTACTACTACAGTGCTAGTACAAAAAGTGGAGCTTATTACTGTCCTTATGGTGGCGAACTAAAAGGTAACGTATGTTATGTAAAATCTAAAGATACAACATATGCAGCTACTATAAGTTATGACTGTCCAAATGGAGGAACACTTTCAGGAACAAACTGTGTAAAAGATGGAACTACTTCATCATATGTAGCTTCAGTAACAGGATATTATTGTAATGGAAAATTACAATCAAGTAGTACTTGTAAAACAACAGGCGCAAGTAAAACATACAAAGCAACTGCAAAAACAACAAAAAAAACTATAAAAACAACAACTACAAGAGGATACGGATATACATTAATAAGTGCTGGATACGAATATACTTGTAGTAATCATATCCTTTGTCCAAAGAGAGTATACTATTATACTTATAGTTATAAAGAAACTACATACAGTTGTCCACAAGGCGGAACTCGTTCAGGAACAACATGTACAATCGCAGGAAAAACAACAACTTCTACAGCGACACCAAAATACGAATGTAAAAATGGTGGAACATTATCAGGAAGTAATTGTATAAAAACAACAAACGGAACAACATATGCAGCAAATAAAACAGTAAAATGTCCAAATGGTGGAACTCAAAATGGTAATAATTGTGTAATAAGTGGAAGCACTACAACTTACATTGCATCAAAAGCAACTGATGAAAAATATTGTTCTAAAGGTGGAACATTAACTAAAGATAAATGTTATGTAGACACTTCATATAGCTACAGTGCTTCTAATAAAGTAGGAGAAAAAATATACAAATGTCCACAAGGAGGAACACTAAAAGGTAAAAACTGTGAAAAATTAGAAGTAGTAAAAACATATAAACCAGTAACAGACACTAACACAGTAACATCATACGAATATAAATGGAGCAGCACTCCTCTTGGTGATGGTTGGGTTAGTACTGGAGAAAAAAGAGCGAAATAACATAAAGAAGCAGCCCTTTAGTTGCTTCTTTTTCTCGAGTTTAGGGAGTATTTATGAATGGAGAAAAAAGATATACATTAGTTTCATACCATAAAAGAGTAGAAAAAGAATTTTCTAGTGGAAAAACTAGATATGAAATACTAAAAATAATAAACGAATACAATAATCGCACAAAAAATGAATATTTTATAAGTAACATTAAAACAGAAAAATATAAAATAACTTTTGATGTGTATAAAAAACTAGCTGAAAAAGATACATTAGATAATATCGATAAACAAACTACTGAATTAACAAGTGAAGAATTAGAAAAAAAATATAACACAAATTCACCTATTTATATAGCATATAAAATGAATAAAGAAATAAAATTACTTAAAGTATTTACACGTGAATATAAAAAATACTTAAATAGACAAAAAACATACCTAAAATATATGATTTACTTTAGAGAAAAAGATTTTCTAAGACTTCTTACAAAAAACGAAAAAATAAAAGAAATATCTTCATACATAAATAGCAAAGATTTTTACAGTGTATATAACTTAATAGAAAAACTAGAATATAAAGATAAAAGAGATTTAGATTCTATATATATCATAAATTTCTATAATACATTTGTAAAACCAAAAAGAAAATTTTCTTACTATAACTTTAGATTACTAGCAGAAGTATTACTAATGTATGAAAACTCTTTAAAAGAAAAAGAAGAACAAAAAGAAGAAACTAAAGATACATTTGAGCCCTTTCAACTCCCAATTAAAGAATTTGAAAGTATTATAGATAAAGAAGAATACGAAAATAAAAAATTAAACTATAGAAGACACTAAACGACAAAATTAACTGTCTTCTTTTTTTATACTATTACGTGGTGAGTAATAATGAAAATATACATAGACTTATTATTATTTCTAAATTTTGCATTTGATTTTATATTACTACTTACTGTATCCATAATCCTAAAAAGAAGAACTCCTTTAAAAAGAATATTCTTAGGTAGCATTCTAGGCTCATTAACTATATTAGTCTTATTTATTCCATTTAACACACTTATGCTTTTCATAACTAAAATATTACTTAGTATTGTAATAGTATCAGTAACATATGGAACAAAAAGCATAAATTATATCCTAACAAATATGTTATATTTTCTCCTAACAAGCATAATATTAGGTGGGTTTATGTATTACCTAAGTGTTGAATTTTCTAGTACTACTGATATGTCCATAAGTTACTTATTTATACTCCTTTCTTCTCCTATTATTTTATATATTTACACTAAAGGTATGAAAAAATACAAACTAAAAACAACAACTTTCTATAATGTAGATATATACTTAAAAAATAAAATACTAAAACTTACTGGATTTATGGATACAGGAAACACATTACTAGACCCATACAAAAAAAGAAAAGTAATAATAACTAAAAACAAAGAAATAAAAGAGTACATAAACGAAAACAACTTCTTTCTAGTGCCTTATGAATCTGTGAGCACCCACGGATTACTAAAATGCATAAAAGTAGACAAAATATACATAGAATCTCTAGGACTTAAAAGAAATATAGTAATAGGTTTCACTGAAGACTTTAAAATAGATGCAGATTGTATATTAAATTACTTACTAATGGAGGAATAAAATGAAATTATTAGAATTATTAAAAAAAATATTTAAAAAAGAAAACACATGCTTATACTTAGGAAGCGCTGACTTACTCCCACCACCTCTTCCAAAAGAGGAAGAAGAAGAGTTGGTAATAAAAAGCAATAATGGTAGTATAGAAGCAAGAAACAAATTAATAGAACATAACCTAAGACTTGTAGTATTCTTAGCAAAAAAATATGATAACACTATGTATGACTTAGAAGACTTAGTCTCAATTGGCTCTATTGGGTTAATAAAAGGAGTAAAAACATACAAACTAGACAAAAACATAAAACTGGCAACATATGCTTCCCGTTGCATAGATAACGAAATACTAATGTTTCTAAGAAAAAACAAAAGAAGAAAAGTAGAAATAAGTCTTGAAGACTCAATTAACTTAGATACTGATGGAAATGAACTTCACTTAGAAGACGTCCTAGGAACAGAAGATAACATAGTAGAAAAAAGTTATGAAGAGGAAGTAGATAAAGAATTATTAACAAAAGAATTAAAAAAACTAAGTAAAAGAGATAAAGAAATACTAACACTTAGATATGGACTAAATAACACAGAAGAATACACTCAAAAAGAAGTAGCAGATATGTTAGGAATATCTCAGTCATACATATCTAGAATAGAAAAAAAGGCTATAAATAAACTAAAAGGACTAATGAAAGTATAAAATTTACACCTTTTCTACAAAATAAAGTAGAAAGGGTGTTTTAAATGGCAAAAAACAAAGTAGAAATAACAGGAATTAACACAAGTAAAATAAAAGTATTAAAACATAATGAAATGATAGAATTATTTAAAAAATACCAAAGTGGTGTAAAAGAAGCTAAAGAAGAACTTGTAAATGGAAACTTAAAATTAGTATTATCAATACTAAAAAAATATCAAAACAAAACAGATAATATGGACGATTTATTCCAAGTCGGGTGTATTGGTTTACTAAAAGCAATAGATAATTTTGACTTATCTCATGAAGTAAAATTTTCAACATATGCAGTATTAATGATAGAAGGAGAAATAAAAAGATATCTAAGAGATAATAACCAAGTAAGAATATCTAGAAGCATAAAAGATTTAGCATACAAAATAATAAAATACAAAGAAGAATTTCAAATGAAAAATGGATATGAACCATCTACAAGTGAAATAAGTGAAAACTTAAAAGTAAAAGAATATGAAATAAGAGAAGCTCTTATGAGTCTAAAAGAACCAATGAGTT
>CANRHY010000037.1 GCA_947630515.1 uncultured Bacilli bacterium | reverse complement strand
GCCTGTTGATATTAGTGAAAATAATAATATATCATTTAAATAGTTTATCAGTAAAATTGTTCATAAGAGATAAATTTCTTAAAAAGTATTATAATTAAATAGGGTAGTGCTGGTTAATTGGAGGCGCTTTAGGTTTTTTAAGAGTCCGTATAACTTCAACAGCAACGCGAACGTGTTCAACGTGAACGGCTCTAACAACCCTGGCAACTTGAACAACAACAACGTCAACAACACTAACGCCGTGCGTCCGGTAATTTCTCTTTAATGAGTAGTATCATCATAACGAAAGTTATAGTAGGTGATGCTTTAGAGAAACAAGTATTATCCATAGCATTTTGCTAAAAATATGAAAATAAAGGTTAGGATATATTAGTACTCTGTGGGAAAATTTATTTTATCTTTTATTTTTTTCTTTTCTTTTTTTAGTATTAGTGATATATTAGATTTATGAAGGACAGTAGTAATTATATAAAAGGTAATGTTGTTAAAATTTTATTTGAAAGTTCGACTGGATATAAAGTTGGACTTTTTAAGGTGAAAGAAGCTAGTAGTGAGGTTTCGTCTTATTTAATAAAACTATAACTTTTACTGGTAGTTTTATGCCTATAAATAATGAACTAACTTATTTGTTTTATGGAAATATTGTGAATCACCCTAGGTTTGGTGTACAATTTAATGTTACAAGTTATGAAGTAGTAATGCCTAGTAATATAGATGGAATTATTATGTATTTATCTAGTGGTATTTTTAAAGGTATTGGGCCTAAAAGGGCAAGGGATATAGTAAATTTATTTAAAGAAGAGACTATTAATGAAATTAAAAATGGAAATCCTCTTTTAATGAGTGTTAAAGGAATGGACGAAGTAAAGGCGAGAAATTTAAGAACTAAGTTACTAGAGTATGATAGAGACCAAGAGTTAATAGTGGAATTTAATAAACTTGGGTTTTCTACTTCTGAGTGTTTGAAAATAATTAATAAATATAAGAGTAGAACTATGGAAATATTTGAAAATAATATTTATGTTTTAGAAAGTGATATTAGTTTTTTAAAGTTAGATAAGATATTTCTTAATTTACATAAAGAAGATGAGGGTATTAGAGTAGAAACTTTAATTAAATACTGTATTAAAGAGTTATGTTATAAAACTGGGGATACTTTAGTAAGTAAGGAAAGTTTATTTTTAGAAGTTAATAAGTTTTTTAATACTCCAATAGACTCTAAAATATTTTTAGAGTATGTTAATAATTTAATAGAAGATAATACTATTATAGAAGTAAATGATTATATTACTTTAAGTATGTTTTATGAAACAGAACAAGGTATTTATAATGTTATTAGTAATTTAAGTAAGATTAAGAGTGATATTAGTGAAAGCAGAATAGATAAAGAGATAGTTAGGTATGAAAGTGAAAATGATATAAGTTTTAGTAAAAAGCAAAAAGATGCAATTAAAAGGGCTATTATAGAAAATGTGTTTATTCTTACAGGAGGACCTGGTACTGGTAAAACTACTATTATTAAAGCTATTGTTAATATATATGAAAGAGTTTCTGGTAATTTAGAGAAGAAAGATATTACCATGTTAGCGCCTACTGGAAGAGCAGCTAAAAGGATTAGTGAAAGTGTTAAGGAAAGAGCTAGTACTATTCATAAGTTTTTAAAATGGAATAAAGAGACAGAAGAGTTTAGTGTAAATAGGTTTAATCCAAGTGATACTAAGATGGTTATTATAGATGAGGTGAGTATGGTAGATATATTTTTAATGTATAATTTACTTGATGCACTTAAAAATAATGTTAAGTTATTACTTGTGGGAGATGCTTCACAACTACCTAGTATTATGCCAGGAAATATTTTAAGTGATCTCTTGGAAAGTGGTAAAGTTAGTTCTGTTTATTTAGATGAAGTGTTTAGGACAAGTAGTACTTCTTATATAATTCCTCTTAGTAATAAAATTAAGAATAGAGAGGTTTTAAGTAATGTTCCTACAGGATACTCTGACTTCCTTTTTATAGAATGTGAAGACGTGCTTATTAAAAGTTATTTAAAGAATTTGTGTGAAAAAAGTTTAGAAAAAAATATGGATTTAGATAATTATCAAGTATTAGTGCCTATGTATAAAGGAGAAAATGGTATAGATAATATTAATAATTTAATGCAATCTATTTTTAATAAAGAAGATATTAATAAAAAAGAGATAGTTTTAAGAGATGTTGTTTATAGGGAAGGGGATAAAGTTGTACAACTTGTAAATGATGTTGAAAATAATATTTATAATGGAGATATTGGATATATAAAAAGAATAATAGATGGAAAAAGTCCTGTTATAGAAATTAATTATAATGGTAATGTTGTAGTATACAAAAGAGGTAAGTTTGAGGAGTTTACGCATGCTTATGCTACCAGTGTTCATAAGAGTCAAGGTAGCGAATATGATACAGTTGTTTTAGTTATACCTAGTAATATGAAAAGAATGCTTTATAATAAACTTTTGTATACAGCAGTTACAAGAGCTAAAAAGGCGTTGGTAATTATTGGTAAGTTAGATAGTTTTAATTATGCAATTAATAATAGTTATAGTAAAGTAAGACATACTGCTCTTAAAAGTTTTTTTGAATAATATTCATTTTTTTGTTAACACTATGAATAAAGGACGGTGTAAATTTATGAAAATGATGAAAAACATGCTTTGGATGGCTTCTGGAATAGGAGTAGGTATGATCACTTACAAATATTCAAAAGATATAAAGAAAATGATGAAAAAAGGGAAAAAAGAAGTAAGCAAAGTTATGAATAATCAAATGAAGAACGCTTAGTTCTTTTTTTAAATTGTAAACTTGTTTACATGTGTGTTTTATTTTTGCATATAATTTGATAAAATAATACTAAGGAGAAAAAGAGTATATGAAAAAAGAGAAAATTGATTATGATGGACTTAATAGTGTTATTAATATAGGTAGTAAGATATTAAAACTTTTTTATGCTACTTTGATATTACTTCTTATTATTGGTATTAGTTTTCTTATTAGAGACTGGGGAATTATTCCTTTTATATTAAGACTTATTAAAGTTATTAGTCCATTTTTTATAGGATTTATAATAGCTTGGCTTCTTAATCCTATGGTTAATAAGTTAAATGAAAAGGGGCTTAATCGGAGTTTAAGTGTTGTTTTGGTATTTTTAATGTTAATAGTAGTTTTGTATTTATTTTGTTTAGCAGTAATACCACAGTTAGTGACTGAGGTAAATGATGTTGTTAAGTTAATACCTGATATGTTAATTAAAGCAAGAGAACTTATTAATAATATGTTTTTAAAATTAAGTCATTATGTTAATTTTAATATGGACGATATTAAATTACAATTTATTACATATATAGAAAATTTTGGTAGTGAAATTGCAACTGATGTGCCT
Organism: uncultured Bacilli bacterium; assembly: GCA_947630515.1. Lineage (GTDB taxonomy): Bacteria > Bacillota_I > Bacilli_A > RF39 > UBA660 > MGBC139354. The sequence goes on along the minus strand of CANRHY010000037.1, from coordinate 4,590 downwards.
ACTACTGTTATATCTTTTGTACAAAGTTTAGTAAGTGGTGTTGGTTCATTCTTAGTGGGTATAGTAATTGGATTTTATTTATTATTTAATTTTAATAGTGTAAGTGAACATTTACTTAATATTTTTCCTAAGAGAATTAGAGGAGATGCTGAAAGAATTCTTACAAATATTAGTAAAACATTATATAGTTTTGTAAATGGAACTTTACTTGTATCTTTGATTTTATTTGTAATTTCAATTGTAGGTTTTGAAATAATTGGGCTTAATGCTTCAGTATTATTCGCGGCTTTCTGTGCGATTACAAATATAATTCCTTATGTTGGACCTTATATTGGTGGAATACCAGCAGTACTTGTAGGTTTTTCACAATCACCTTTGACTGGACTTTTAACACTTATATTTATAGTAGTTGTTCAAACAATTGAAGGTAATATTTTACATCCTATAGTAATGGGTAAAAAGATGGATTTACATCCAATAACTATTATTATATCTTTATTGATATTTGAGCACTTCTTTGGTATAATTGGTATGGTTGTAGCAACTCCGATTGTTGCAATATTAAAGATTATATATGTATTCTTAGATGAAAAGTTTGATTTCTTTGGATATAGTAAAGATAAAAGCGTTAAGAAAGAACTAAGTAAAGTTAAATTATCTAAATAGAGAACTCTTGGTTGGTGGAAAAGAGTTAGATATTTAATTTGAAGCTATTCTTTTAGTGGTATAATAATACCCGGGTAAAACCGTTATTTGAATTAAGTATAAAAGGATGGTACCGTGAGTTTTTCACTCCTTAGGGCTATTCTTTTTTGTTTATGGAGGAGTTATGGAAATAAAGGAAAGTGAAGCAAAAGTTATTATTTTATCAGGTAAAGCACGAGCGGGTAAGGATACTACTGCAAGTTATTTAAAGAAAGAGTTTGAAAGTATAGGTAAATGTGCTATAATATTACAGTTTTCTCATTATATTAAAGAGTATGCTAAAGTAATTAGTGATTGGAGTGGAAGTGAAGAAGATAAACCAAGAGAATTATTACAAGTACTAGGAACTGATATTATTAGAAGTAAAATAGATAATGATTTTTTTACTAAGAGAATGATAGAAGATATTAAGGTTTATAGTTTCTTTTATGATATTGTTCTTATAAGTGACGCTAGATTTGTAAGAGAGATAGAACTAATTAAGAGTAATTTTAAGAGTGTTGTTTCTATAAATATAGAAAGACCTAATTATGAAAGTGATTTAACTATAAGTGAATTAAATCATTCAACAGAAACTGGACTATTTGGTTATACAAAGTTTGATTATGAAATTATAAATGATGGCTCGCTTGATGATTTATTAGTTAAATCTAAAGAAATATTTAGTAAGATAAAGTAGGAGGTAAGTTATGAATTTAAAAGATGAATATATTAAATTTTTTGTAAGTAAAGGACATAAGCAAATTCCAAGTGCGCCTGTAGTGCCTGAAAATGACCCATCAGTTTTATTTAATACAGCTGGTATGCAACCTTTAATTCCTTATTTAATGGGGGAAGAGCACCCTTATGGGAAAAGGCTTGTCGATTATCAAAAGTGTATTCGTACAAATGACCTAGATTCTATTGGAGATAAGACTCACCATACATTTTTTGAAATGTTAGGTAACTGGAGTTTAGGGGATTATTTTAAGAAAGAAAGTATAGGATATAGTATAGAGTTTTTAACTCAAGTTTTACATATTCCACTAAATAAACTTGCTGTTACTGTTTTTAAGGGAAATGATATGATTGGGCCTGATAAGGAAAGTGCTGAAGCTTGGATTAGTCATGGTATTAAAAAAGAAAGAATAGCTTATATGGGTGAAGAAGATAACTGGTGGCCTAATATGGAGAATATCGGGCCATGTGGATCTGATACAGAGATATTCTATTTTAGTAGTGAAGAAGAGGTACCAGAGGTTTTTGACCCAGAAGATGATAGATGGGTAGAAATTTGGAATAATGTATTTATGGAATATAATCATAATGAAGATGGAACTTTTACATTACTACCTAAAAAGAATGTAGATACAGGTATGGGTTATGAAAGAGTTGTAGCAATACTTGAGGGGGTAAGTGACAACTACAAAAGTAGTGTATGGAAAAGTATTATAGATACAATATGTAGAGTATCTAATAGAAGTTATGAAGGTAATGAAGAAAGTATAAGAATAATAGCTGACCATATTAGGACAAGTGTTTTTATCGCAGCTGATAAATCTGGAATAAAGCCATCTAATACAGATCAAGGTTATATTTTAAGGCGTTTAATTAGAAGAAGTATAAGACATGCTAAGAAACTTGGAATAGATATAGAAAGTGATTGGGATAAGGAAATAGCTTTAAGTGTAATAGAAGAGTATTCTAAGTATTATAGTGAGTTAGAAGAAAATAAAGATGTTGTTTTAGAAGTTTTAAAAAGTGAAAAAATTAAGTTTAATAGAACACTTGAAAAGGGTCTTAGAGAATTTGAAAAGATAATGAGAAAGTTAGATGAAGATACTTTATGTAAAGAAGATGCATTTAGGTTATATGATACTTATGGTTTTCCTATTGAACTTACTGTGGAGTTAGCTGGAGAAAGAGGAAGAAGTGTAGATATTAAGGGATTTAAAGAAAAATTTAAGGCACATCAAGAGTTAAGTAGAACTCAAAGTAAGGGTAAGTTTAAAGGGGGACTAGCAGGTGGTGGAGAAATGGAAACTAAATACCATACTGCAACACATTTACTTAATGCTGCTTTAAGAAAAGTAGTAGGAAGTGGAGTACACCAAAAGGGAAGCAATATTACAAGTGAAAGAATGAGATTTGATTTTTCATGTGACCATAAGTTAAGCGAAGAAGAAAAGGAACAAGTAGAAGAGTTAGTAAATAAGTGGATAAGTGAAAAAATAGATGTATTAAAAGAAGAGATGCCTAAAGAAGAAGCTATTAAAAGTGGGGCAGAGTGTATGTTTATTGAGAAATACCCTGATATAGTTACTGTTTATAGTATAGGAGATTTTTCACGTGAATTATGTGGAGGACCTCATGTTAAAAATACAGGTGAACTTGGAACTTTTAAGATAATTAAAGAAGAAGCTTCTAGTGCGGGTGTTAGAAGAATAAAGGCTGTGCTTAGTGATGAGTAGTATATTTGATTTAACCATAAATGAACTAGAAAGTGTACTTGTAAGTAATGGCTTTAAGAAGTTTAATGCTACACAAGTTTTTGAGGGTATTTATAAAAAGCGTGTAAGTAGTTTTAATGATATTAGTAATATTAGTAAAGAGTTAAAAGAGTTTTTAAATAAAAATTATAGTATAGAATACTTTAGTGTTATAGATAAGTTAACAAGTAGTGATACAACTAAATATTTACTTAATATAAATAATGAGCAAGTAGAGTGTGTGTTAATGCTCCATAATTACGCGAATAGTTTATGTATTAGTACACAAGTAGGTTGCAATATGGGGTGTGCTTTTTGTGAAAGTGGTAAACTTAAAAAGGTAAGAAATTTAACATGTGCTGAAATAGTAGGACAAGTTTTAACTATAGAAAAAGAAGAAAATATAAGAGTACAAAATATAGTTATTATGGGTATAGGCGAACCTTTTGATAATTTTGATAATTTATGTAAAGCTTTATCTAATTTTACTAATTCTAAAGGTGTTAATATAGGAAGTAGACATATAACTGTCTCTACTTGTGGACTTGTTCCTAAGATAAGAGAATTTAGTAATTTAGAAGGACAAGTGAATCTTGCAATTAGTTTGCATGCTCCTAATGATGAAGTAAGAAATAAATTAATGCCTATAAATAAAGCATATCCTATAAAAGAAGTAATGGAGGCAATAGATTATTATATAGAAAAAACTAATAGAAGAGTAACAATTGAGTATATTATGTTAGATGGAATAAATGATAGTGTGGAAAGTGCTAAAGAGTTATCTAATTTGCTTAAAGGAAAACTTGTTTATGTTAATTTAATTCCATATAATAGTACAAGTAGTAGTGAATTTAACAGAAGTAAAAAAGAAAATATAATGAAATTTTATGATACTTTAAAAAAGAATAATATAGAAGTTACAATAAGAAAAGAAATGGGTAAAGATATAAAAGGAGCTTGTGGACAATTAAGAGCTAATTATTTAGATATAAAATAAAATTACCCCTTTAAATTTCCCCTAACATATGATAAAATAAAAATATATAAGAAAGATAGGAGAAACAATATGAAAAAGATAATCTCTTTCAATTTCGCTCATAAAAAAATTGGGGGGGGTTATTACTAAAGAATAACCTAGTCTTTTTCGTTGTATTCACATAGAGATAATTCTATGTGTTTTATTATGCTTAAAAGAAAAGAGGTTATAAAATGAATAAGAAGTATATAATAATAAGTATGGTAAGTGTGTTAGTATTATTAATAGGAATAAGTATAGCTTATTTTGCTCCAACAATAAAAGGAAAGCAAAAACAAATAACAATAAATTCTAAAGAATTATTAATAATATTTACAGATAGTGCAGAAATAAATGAAACAGGTATAGAACCACCATGGAGTTATAGTAAAACATTTAGTG
>CANRHY010000036.1 GCA_947630515.1 uncultured Bacilli bacterium | reverse complement strand
TAAGAGTAATACAAGTATTATAGATAGTAAAGGTATGTATGAAAGTGGAAGAAATGATGAGTTAAAGGTAGGAGATAAAGTTGTTCATGATAAGTACGGTGAAGGTGTTGTTGTAAAAGTTGATGGAAGTCTTGTTACAGTGGCATTTGGTTTTAAAGAGGGAATTAAGCAACTTGCTAAAAATCATAAGAGTTTAAAGAAAGCGAGTGATTAGATGTATTATATTTTGTATGTAGTGTTCTTGTTATTATTTATAGTTTTAGTAGAAAAAAGATATTTTAATAATCAGTTATTTGATAATGTTAAGTATAAGTTAGATATTAAAAAAATCATTAGTTATTCTGTTTTGTATGTTTCTATAGTAATGATATTTAGAGGTATTTTTGAAAGAGTGGGTTTATTTACTATAGAAGTAGGTGACTTTAGTATTAAGGATATTTTTTATGTTATATGTAGTGTTAGTTTTATTCCTTTTATAGAAGAGTATGTTTTTAGGTATTTGCCTTTTAGTGTATTTAGAGATAAAAAGTATTCTATATGGGTTATAGTTTTATCAAGTTTAGTGTTTGCAATACTTCATAGGGCTAGTTTTTTTCAAATTGTTATGTTATTCTTTATGGCTATAGTTTTATCTTATATTTATTATAAAACTAAAAATATTATGTATTCATTTAGTATGCATGCTTTATATAATTTGGTAAGTCAAATTGTTTATTATACGGGATATAAAAGTATTTTAATTTATGTTATTTTAAGTGTTTTAGTCATAATATATTTTATCTATAAATGTCTTAAATTTGACTAATTGTACTTAATGTGGTATAATTATAGATAGTGAGGGGGATAAAAAATATTATGAGTAAACAAGAAAAGGAAGAGTATTACCAGTTTATTAATGTAATGGTACTTAAAAGTTTAATTAGAAATAATAGGGGATATTTAGGAAGTAAATCTGCTCGTCTTCGAATTTATAGGGATTATCTTTTAATTAATAGCAAAAGAAAGACTGAAAAAAGGATACTTAAAAAACAAGAAGAAGTGTTATTTACTAATCCTAGTTTAGCAGGAAGTAGAAAATTAGCATTAAGTAAAAACAATTAGTTATTAGGCTAATTGTTTTTAAGTGTGTTATAAATAGTCTCTAAAATATTATATTTATATGTTAAACTTTCATAATATAATTCTTTTTGATTAATACTTATTATTGGAATACTTTTGTATTCATTAGGTATAGAATCTATTAAATTTTTTATTTCAGTTAAATTTATTTTTGGAAATACTCTTAATAATGCTTCGTTACAATCTTCATTTTGCATTTTTTCTATATATTTAAGTGGGTTAATAGGTTTTCCGTTTTCACTAAATATATTTTTGCAGTTATCATAGATTAATTGTTTCTTTTTAAAGTTATCGCTAAGTGCATTTATTAATTTTTCATCAGGACTTTTACTATAAAAGGAAGCACCATTATCATATATTGGAGATAATCTTAAATTCATATTATTGCGGTCTAATATTAGTCCCCAGTTATTATCGTTTCTATCATTATTATTAATGAAAGCGTCTACTATGAACATATCCCAAAACCTTAGTTTTAATTCTGGAACTTTTTTAAAATATGTGTTATTGTTCATAATAATTATAGTTTCTTCTAAGTCTGTTAAGGTTCTATTACTGTTAGAAGAGAATAAATTTTCAATTTTTTCTTCTATGTTTTTATCATAATCATTTTTAATAGAATTGTAGTCTAGTATTGTTTCACTTTGATTTAAGAAATCTTTACAAGCGACTACTACTTTACCATTAGAAATGCCAAGAAGTGTTTCATGAGTATCAAAACCTAAAAGACTATATATATGAGAAGCTAAATATTCACTAAGTGGGGAGGTAGTATAAGATAAATTTTCTATATCCATACTTTTAGTGCTTTTTGGATATTTTAAAAACCATCTTTCGTTATTATAAATTATTCCTTTTTTACTACCACTGTGGCCTCCATAAGTTATTCCACTCGGTATTATTTTGTCAAAGTTTTCTATCTTAATCATATAACCACCCATATTTCTCCATTAATTTTTTATAATCAAATTCTGTAATTTTATTAGCTATTAAATATGCTTTTGCTTGTACTTCAAATTCATCAAAAAGTAAATCATAGTTCCACCAATCTTTGGTTTTATCAAACTCTTTTAGTCTTTTTATGTAATCTTTTAAATACTTGGGTAAATTACTTTCATCATATTTAATTCTTTCATCGTATAGATGTTTTTTGTTTCCTATTATTTTTTTATCTTCTTCACTCATAAATTCAACCTCTTATATAGAGATTATATCACATAAATATTAATAAAAGTACTATTAGTCACTTTTTTTTAGTGAAATAATTGTGTATAATAAACTATAGGTGAATAGAAAATGGATAAATTAGATAGAATAAATGAATTGGTAGATATTTTAAATGAGGCAAATTATAGTTATTATCTTTTAGATAGTCCAACAATTACTGACCAAGAATTTGATAAATATATTAGAGAATTAATAGAACTTGAAGAAGAGTATCCAGAGTATGTAAGGGAAGATTCTCCTACTTTAAGAGTAGGTGGGGAAGTTGCTGAAAGTTTTAGTAAGCATACTCATAAGATACCTATGATGAGTTTATCTAATGTTTTTAATGAAGAAGAAATAAGAGAATTTGATAGTAGAATTAAAAAAGAGGGATTTACTCCTAAGTATGTATGTGAAGCTAAAATAGATGGGCTTTCTGTTTCTTTAAATTATGAAGATGGTGTTTTAGTTAGTGCGGCTACTCGTGGTAATGGGGTAGTTGGTGAAGACATTACTAATAATGTAAGAACTATAAAGACAGTTCCACTTAAGTTAAAAAAGCCTGTAAGTATTGAAGTTCGTGGTGAGATATTTATGGCGAAGAAAACACTAAAAGAACTTAATATGAGAAGAGAAGCAAATGGGGAAGTACCTCTTCAAAATTGTAGAAATGCAGCAGCTGGAAGTATTAGACAGTTAGATAGTAAAATCGCGGCTAGTAGAAAGTTAGATACTTTTATTTACCATATTCCAAACCCACTTGATTATGGTATTAAAACACATTATGAGGCACTTTTATATTTAAAAGAATTAGGGTTTAAGACAAATGATGAAAGTAAGTTAGTAGAAGATATATCAGGTATACTTGAGTTTATAGATAATATTGGTAATAAAAGAAAGAGTCTATATTATGATATAGATGGTGTTGTTATTAAAGTTAATGATATAGAGATGCAACAAAAGTTAGGTAGTACTGCAAAGTATCCTAAATGGGCGACTGCATATAAATTTCCAGCAGAAGAGGTTTTAACTAAGTTAGAAGATATTATTTTTACAGTAGGTAGAACTGGACAAGTGACCCCTAATGCAGTGCTTGATCCTGTAATTGTAATGGGTTCAACTATAAGAAGGGCAACTCTTCATAATGAAGACTATGTTATTAGTAAGGGTTTAAAAATTGGGGATATAGTTTCTATTAGAAAAGCTGGAGATGTTATACCAGAGGTCGTTGAAGCTAAATTAGATAGAAGAACTGGTAAGGAAATAGATTTTGTAATGGCTACAAAGTGTCCAATATGTGGAAGTGATTTGGAAAAATATAAAGATGTTGTAGGTAGTTTTTGTGTTAATCCGCATTGTCCTGCTAGAAAAATTGAAGCTTTATGTCATTTTGTAAGTAGACCTGCTATGAATATAGATGGACTTGGAGATAAGTTAATAGAAGATTTTTATAATTATGGGTATATTAAGAAATTTAGTGATATATATAAATTAAGTAATGTAAGTAAGGAACTTGAAAGTTTAGAAGGTTTTGGTCAAAAGAGTATAGATAATTTACTTAAGGCAATTGAAAATAGTAAAAAGAATAGTTTAGAAAGGCTTCTTAATGCTATAGGTATAAGTGGAATAGGAGAAAAAACTGCTAAGGTGCTTGCTAGTATTTTTGGAAGTATAGATGCTTTAATTAATGCTAGTTATGAAGATTTAATTAGTATTCGTGATATAGGGGAGACTCTTACTAATAGTATTTTAGATTATTTTAAAGATAAAGATAATTTAGAAGAAATAGAGAAATTAAAAGAGTTAGGAGTTAATACTTTATATAAATCTACTATAAAAGAAAGTGATGAAAGGGTTTTAAATAAGAGATTTGTTATTACTGGTAGTTTTGATTTTATGAGTAGAGATGAGATAAAAAAAGAAATAGAAGATAGGGGAGGACTTACAAGTAATAGTGTTTCTAGTAAGACAGACATAGTAATAGTTGGGACTGATCCTGGTAAAAAATATGATGAAGCAGTAAGATTAGGTATTAAAATTTGGAACGAGGAAGATTTAAAGGACTTCTTAAATAGTTAATAATCTAGTATGTAAACTAGCAATAAATAATAAAATATAGTATAATGGTAAAAAGAGGTGTGAAAAAGTGAAAAAGTTAATAAAAGAAAATAAGGTTTTATTTGTACTTGCTTTAATTATTCTAGTGTGTGTAGTTTTAATTGTAGTAGGACTTTTTACTTATTTTTATAGTGGGGATGGGGATCCTTATGGAAATAGACTAGATGGAATAGAAGATTATCCTGTTAGTGAAACAGTGGATAAAGATATAGCTGCACTTTATGAAAGTGGAGTAGAGAGTGTTAGTGTTGATATAAAGGGTAAAATTATTTATATTATAATGGATGTAAGTGATGGAATTAATAAAGATGATGCTAGAAATATGGCACTTCGTGCTTTAGAAGTTTTTAGTGATGAAATTAAAGGATATTATGATATACACTTTACTATTACTTGTGAAAATATAGCAGAAGAAAGTACTGTTTATCCTATGATGGGAAGTAAAAGAGCAGGAAATAATCAAGTAGTTTGGACTAATAATTAGGAGTTAATATGAAGAAGAAAAAAAGAAAATTTTATTTAATCACGGCACTTATATTATTAGTGGTTTTAACATTAATAGGTGTTTTATATTATGTAAATAATTCTAGGACTAATTATACTTTTAGTGAAAGAAATTATATTAATAGTAATTCAAATACTATGATAAATATAAGTGTAGAAAAAGATTTACCAGTATTTAGTTATAATGGTGAGGGAGTTTTTTATGACTTTTTGAAAGATTTTGAAAAGGATACAACTTTATCATTTAATATTACAGTAAATGGAGAAGAAAGTAATTATAAATTATCTAATAAAAATAATTATAGTAGTGATGATTTAGTTTTATATACCGATCACTTTGTTTTAATTAGTAGTAGACAAAGTAGTTTAAGTAGTATAAATACTATTAAAGGTGAAAATATTGGTGTCATTAAAAGTGATAAAGATTATATTGCAAGTTATTTGGGTGAATTGGATTTAGATTATCAAGTGTATGATAGTTTTGATAGTTTGAAGAGTGATATGAATAATACAATTATTTATGCAATAGTGCCAATGTATAGATATATGAGAGATATTATTTATAATAAATATAATATTATTTATCATTTTGAAGGACTTAATTCTTATTATACTTTAAGTTTTAGTGGAGATGATGATACTTTTAGAAGTATTAGTAATAAGTTTTATAATAAATGGAAATCAAATAGTAGGACTAGTGTGAATAAGAATTTAGCTACTTTATATTATCAAGCAAGTAATATGAGTGAACTTCAAATTGAAAGTGTTACTGGAAATGATTTGATAGTTGGATATGTAGATAATTTACCTTATGAGGGTAAGGTTAATAATAGTTTTAGCGGTGTTACTAATACTTATTTAGAGTTATTTGGTGATTTAACAGGGGCTACATATAAGTATATTAAATATAAAAATGTAGATGAGTTAATAAAGGCTTTAAATAATAAAAAAGTGGATATTGTTCTTAATTATTATAATTTAAATAATACTAATTATAATAAAAGTAATGGTATGGGAAATATAAATTATGTAGTAGTTACTTATAAAGACAACATTAAAAATGTTTATAATATTAATTCTTTAAAAAATGAAAATGTTGATATTATAAATAATACATCTTTATATTCTTATGTTAAAAATGCAGGTATTAGTACTAAAACTTTTGATACTTATAAAGGTATGTTTAAAAATATGAGTAAAGATGATACTTTAGTTATTGAAGAGAGTACTTATAATTATTATAAAAATGATAAATTAAAAGATTATATTGTTAGATATAAAGGAGTTGCTGATACAACTGATACTTTCTTATTTACTAAAGCAAATAATGTTTTAAGTAATATATTTGATTTTTATATTACTACTTTAGGTATAAATGAAGTAAGTGAAATAGCAGTAAATAATTCATTAGAGATAGCAAGAAGTAGTATAGTTACTCAATTTATTATGGATAATATTATTTATATATTAGCTCTTTTGGTGGCTTTAGCATTTTTGATATTTAAGTTTAATAGAAAAGTTAAAGTTACAAAGAAGATTAAAAAAGAAGACAAGATGATGTATTTGGATGTAATGACTAATTTAAAGAATAGAAATTATTTAAATGATAATTTAGTTTATTGGGAAAGTAATAAAATTTATCCACAAGCTATAGTAGTAATTGATTTAAATGATCTTGCTGTTATTAATGATATTAAGGGTCATGAAGAGGGAGATAAACAAATTAGAAGTGCAGCTAACATACTTATTAGAACTCAAAGAGAAAATTCTGAAATTATTAGAAGTGATGGTAATGAATTTTTAGTATATTTAGTTGGATATGATGAAAAGCAAATTGTTACTTATGTTAATAAGTTATTTAAAGAATTTAAAACTTTACCTTATGAGTATGGTGTAAGTATAGGTTATTCTTTAATTACAACTGAAAGTACAACTATAGATGATGCGATTAATGAAGCACTTATAATGATGCGTAAAAATAAAGGTGAATAGTATGTGGAAGAGTATAAAGGATTTTTTTGGTAATTTATATGAGATAATGAGTAAGCCTGAAATGCTTACTCTTCCTAGTACTTTGGCATATTATTTTGTCTTGTCAGTAGTGCCTATTATTTCTATATTACTTTTAATTGCTGGATCTTTTAATTTATCTTTTAGTTATATTACTGAGTTTATTGCTAATAATTTTAGTCAAGATTTAGCAAATTTGCTTACACCTATGCTTGATACTAGTACTACTAGAATAGGATTTATTATTTATATTGCTGTTGCTTTCTTTATTGCAAGTAATGGTAGTAATGCTATTATAGTAGCATCTAATATGGTATTTGGTATTGAAAATAAAGACTTTTTTAGAAGAAGAATTAAAGCATTTTTATTAACATTAATCATTTTCTTGTTATTTACATTCATTTTAGTTGTTCCTATTTTTGGTGGACAAATAATAAGTGCTTTAGAATTTTTAGGTGTTAATAATATAATTGTGGAAAGTATTAAAGTGTTGTATCCGATTTTGAATATCCCAATTACAGTACTTGTTATTTATATGTTTATAAAGTTAATTTATGTTATTGCACCTGATGAAAAAGTAAAGAGTAGATATGTTACAAAAGGAACAATTTTTACAACTATATGTTGGTTTATAGCTACTTTTATTTATTCATTTTATATTAAACATTTAGCGCATTATAATGTTTATTATGCAGGACTTAGTACTATAATAGTTCTTATGATATGGTTTTATATACTTGCTTTTGTGTTTGTTTTAGGATTAGGACTTAATTATAGAAATGTAGAAGAACAAATTGAGAGAACTAATACTATTAAATTAAAAGAACTAGAAGAAAAAGTTAAAAAAAGCAAAGAGTATAATTAGGGTTAAAATGTTATTAAATTTAGCAAATATGATTGACTTTTTATAAAAAAAATTATATTATTAAATTAGCATAGTAGTACATCTACTATGCGGACACTTTCACGATCAAAGGTGAGGGTGTCTCAACCAAAACCCCCTGAAGTTCCCTCGAGAGAGGGAACGCTTTTTGTTTTATAAGGGTTTCTGAGGTTTTTAATTT